>JBJMUK010000273.1:0-5488 GCA_045811225.1 Sphingomicrobium sp.
GTCCGGACCAAGGAAGACCCCCAGCCCCAAGGCGTTGTCGATGCGATTGCGGGCGATGACAAGGTCGCGGAAGACGGCCCTTGAATCGAGATGGCTGACGGCGATCCCGGCATTGCGGCCATTGCGAACGTCATTGTCGACAATGCGTAACGTAGTGATTCCGGGATCACCACCGGCGGTGAGCTGCATTCCGCCATTGGAACGATTGCGACCGATCCATATCCGGCTGCTCGGCGACGTCTCCGCGCCAAGCGCGATCGCCCAGCGATCGCCGCCCTGCGTGTAGGGCCGGCTGTCGTTGAAGCAATTGTCCAGGATGACGAGTCCGTGAGAGCCAGCGCCCCGCAGTCCGATTGACCGGGTGAAGGGGGGACCGGCGTTATGGTCAAAGGCGATGCCCTGAACGCGGACATTGGTGCCGCCGTCCAGTCGGAGCAGCATCTGGCTGTGGTTCGATACGCCGCGGGTCAGGCGGGTCCGGGCGCACCCCTCCCCCATCAGCGCGACGTTGGAGACCAGGCGGACCGCCGAGCCGATGTCGTAGTTGCCGGCGGGAAGAAGTACGGCCGCCGCGCGGTGAGCCTGGGCACCCGCTAATGCTGCCGAGATCGCATTGCTGTCATCGATGCCGTCGTTGGGTCGAGCGCCGTACTGCGTCGCCGAGATGACGGCCTGCCGGGGCAACGAGCGAAGAAAGCTCGACGGGTCCAGCAAGTTCGGCTGCCAGCTGGAGCCCTGCGCCGCTCCGTCCCGACTCCAAGCAGGCGTGGCAACGCCGATCAGCGCGGCGAAGAACGGCAGGAACATGCGCATGCAGCAAGCCTTAGCCAAGGCCGATTAACGGCGGCTGGCGGGCCACTTATGCGGCCATGTACTTCTCAAGGAACGCCTCGTGCGTCGGCATCCCGGCAACCGCCTTGCCAATATTGGTCTTCAGCGTGTCGAGCGACTGCTGCAGCTGGCCCGCCGGCATCATGCGGGCAATCTGGTGATAGCCTTCGGGCTCTATCCGCTGGCCGAGCAGGACCTGCACCCAGCTGTCGATCCGGAACAGGTCGTGCGTGTCCTGGTAGACGTGTGCGGATTCCCGGAACAATTCGATGCGCCGCTGGAGCGAGTCAGGGACGCTCATGGTCCGGCATTGCTTCCAGAAGTCGGAGCCGTCGCGCTCGGTCGCATGGTAATGGAGGATGATGAAGTCCCGGATTGCCTCGAGCTCGCGTTCCGACTGCTCGTTGAAGCGGTCGATTTGCGCGTCGCCAATGCCTTCGAACGGGAAATTCTGGATCAGGCGCGTGATTGCGATCATCACCAGGTGGATGCTGGTCGATTCGAGCGGCTCGACGAAGCCGCTGGAAAGGCCCAGCGCCAGGCAATTCTTGACCCATGCCTTCTTCCGCTTGCCCGCCTTGAAGCGGATCAGCCGCGGGTCGGTGATCGGCTTGCCTTCGATCCGCTCGAGTAACTGGCTGTGCGCCTGGTCATCGGACATGTGCGCGCTTGCATAGACGAAGCCATTGCCGACCCGGTGCTGCAGCGGGATGCGCCATTGCCAGCCGGCATCGTGAGCGATCGCGCGCGTGTAGGGTAACGCAGGGCCTACTGCCTCCGTCTGCACGGCAAGAGCACTGTCGTTGGGCAGCCAGTGCGTCCAATCCTCGAAGCCGGCGGCGAGCTTCTGTTCGATCAGGAGGCCGCGGAAACCCGTGCAATCGATGAAGAGGTCGCCCTCAATCACGGATCCGGACTCCAGCTCCAGCGCTTCGATGTGGCCGGTTTCGGAATTCTGCCGGACATCGCGGATCTTGCCCTCGACGCGCTTGACGCCTCGCGCCTCACTGATTGTTCGGAGATACTTGCCGTAAGGCGTCGCATCGAGGTGATAGGCATAATTGATGGCGGACTGGTCGGACGTCGCGAACTTCTCGGCCAATGCGGCCTGCAACTCGAAACAATAATCGCCGAGATCGTCGGCGATTCCCTGCCGCCGCGCTTCCAGCCAGAAGTGATGGAAGTCGGCCAGCCAGGTTCCGCGACCAACCGTTCCGAACGAGTGGATGTAGCGATCATCCTCCCGCGCCCAGCCTTCGAACGAGATGCCCAGCTTGAACGTGGACTTGGTCGCGCGCATGAACTCGCGCTCGTCGATTCCGAGATATTGATGGAAGGTACGCGTGGTCGGGATGGTGGACTCGCCAACGCCAATCGTCCCGATGTCGTCGGACTCGACGAGGGTGATGTCGATCAACGGACCGATATGCCGTGCTAGCGCCGCGGCTGCGATCCAGCCTGCCGTGCCTCCGCCAGCGATAACGAGGCGCTTCATGGCCTGATTGTTCAAGACTTCCCCCCTGTGAGAATCAACGATTCAGCCGCCGCAACAGCTCCGCCCGAAGCCGGCGCGAGATGGTCTCGTCCATCGGCGCCAGCGGCCCCCTGATATGCTCAGGTAGATGCAGGGCCGCCTGTTCCCCCGCCCCAAAAATGTAATAGTCGAATAGCTCGCGCCACGCCGCCTTTTCATGAGCCGGGCGGTCGCGAAGACTCAGCATGCCATGCAGCAAGGTTGTCATCGGCGTGTCGACGAAGGCCGGAACGGCATTCCACCAATAATTGATCATGGCGTTGAAAGGCTCCAGCGCCTCCACATTGTGCCACCACATTGCCGGATAGATGAGTAGGTCACCCGGTTCGAGCTCCGCGATCTCCGCCGCTTCCAGCGCATCGCGGAAGCGCGGGTAACGATCGAAGTCAGGTGCGCGCAGGTCAACCATGCTGACGACTTGCCCGCCGGGCGTTGGCTCGAGCGGGCCCGGGTAGAGATTGGCGATCTGGTCCGGTGGAAAAAGCGTGAAACGGCGCCTGCCAACCATGTTGCAGGCGATGTTGTTGGAAAAGTCATAGTGCGTGCTGGCGACGGTTCGATTGCCGACCCAGATGCTGACGATGGGCGCGTGGGCGGCGAATGGCGGCCGATCGACCGGAAGCCCATTATGTTCCCGTAGGCCGGGCAGATAGCCGTCGAGATCCGTCGATCCGATGTAAAGCGAGGAAGCGTTTGCCTCATCAAAAGTGCCGGAAATGCGGTCCAGGAATTCCGGAAGCGCATAACGGCGCGCCTCGAAATTCAGGCCTTTCATTTCAGCGTCATAGAAGTAGCGGCCACGGATCTCCGGTGCACCGACATATCCGACGATCGGCCGACCGACATCGAACGAACGGATGTAATCGATGGCGGCCTGCGCTGATTCGGCACCTTTCCTGACGAGTGGCCAATCCGCAGCGACAGCCTTCAGAATTGCAGGTTCGCCGGACTCGATGAGCTCCTCGATCGGCAGCGCCTCCGCCTTGAGTCCGTCGATGATCCGAGTGCACTTCATCGCCTGTTTACGCTCGCCCAAGCTTTCGCTTCTTGATGTCGATCAAACGGGTGAGGTTCGGCAAGGACGACCGGATGAAAATTGCCGGTGCGAGGAATCCCGATCGATGCAATCGTTCGAGTTCAGCACCCGAGAGCGCCTGAAATCGCTCCATGCCGATCGTGAACATGGGCGGCAGGCTGACGGTCAGGCCGTCGCCAAGATCGACCTCGATTTCCACTGGCTGCATCAGCCCGAGTTCGTCCAACGTCGCGAACAGCGCCGGCGCAGCACCCAGGCCCTCGTGGATGGTATGCAGCGCATCGGTGACGTGATCGAGATAGGGCGCGTTGCCGCCGTGATCCTTGAAGAGCGGCTGCCCCCGCTCATCGCCTACGCGAGAATCGTCCAGATCGACGTGGACCGCCAGTTCTCGGCTGGCCTGATCCGGCCCTTCACTTTCACGAACGCCGAGGAAGAAGGGGCCTCGGCGGTGAACCGCGGGGATGTAGTTGGAAGTCCACGCACCGTCCGTAAGAAAGAGGTTCTCGCCCTTTTCCAGCCCAAGGAGGGCGACGGCGACGAACTGGTCCGCGGAATCCTTCCGGATGAAGATGGGATATTCGCGCTGGACGTCCTCGAACTCCGTCGGGACCACCAGCGTCTGGTTCACCTGATCGATTTCGGGAGAGCCGCGAAGCGCGACGCGCAATCCCTGGTGTTCGACATTGTCCAATGGGACCCGGTTCGACAGCGTGCTCACCCCTGAAAATGAATGATGCCGCCGCCCATGAGGCAGCGGCATCACTCTTACCTTGCACTGGCCCGGTTAGACCAGCGCCAAGCTTACTTAGCCACGCTCACCAGACGGCGGCGGAGCAGGCACCGGCGGCGGCGGAGCCACCGGGCACGTGGCCGTCGCGTCGATGACCGAGCCATCCGAGCACGTCTGCGTGGCAGGCGGCGGCGGCGGAGCGATCATTGGCGGCGGAGCAACCACCGGCTGGTCGCCGCCAAAGCGGTAACGGGCACCGAGGTAGTAACGCGGATAGTTCTCCTGAGCGAAGAACATCTGGCGCTTGCTGCGGCCGTAGGTCCGGATGTCCTCACCAAGCACGTTGATGCCTTCGAATGACAAGGCCAAACGATCCGTCACGTCATAGCCGAGCGAGAAGTCGAGCGTTCCGAAGGGCTCGAAGTAACGCGGGTTGCGGCTGCCGCCGTTGTTGACCGACGCCAGGAAGCGTCCGCGCCAGTTGTAGGCAACACGGGCCGACGCGCCGTACTTTTCGAAAATGCCGGTGATGTTGGCACTGTCGCTAAGTCCAGTGAGAGCGAACACGTTCGTTCCCGGGTTCGAACCACGGTAGAACTTCACGTCACCGAACACCTTGGTGAGTGAAGCCGCGATACCGAAGCCCGAGTCACCGAAGAAGTGCTGACCCTGAAGCTCGATGCCATGCACCTTGCCGGTACGGTTGTTGATCGGGGTTGCCACGCTGAAGTTGAAAAGCGGGTCCTGAGAGAAAATCCCTCCGGTGCCGTTCACAGCGTTGACGTTGTACGCACCCAAGACAGCGTCGACATAGGCCTGGTTCAACTGCTGCCCGTTGGGCTGGAGCTGACCCTGGATTGCGGCATCCGTAACTGCGGTATCGCCGCCGTTCGCCACAAGGACCGCTGCGTAGGTGAAGAGCGTGACGTCCGAGACCGGAATGCCAAGCGCGTTCAGACGATCCAGCGCGATGCCCGACTGCGTTCCGGGAGCAGCAGCACTCGGATCGCGCAGACTGAACAGGTTCTGGTTGAACGTGCCCTGCCCGATGAAGTTCTTCACGTTCTTCGCGAAGAACCCGGCCGATACATAGCTGGACCGAGCATAATAATACTCGAGGCTAAGATCGAGGTTGCCGGAAACGAGCGGCTTCAGGCCCGGGTTGCCGACGTTCCCGGTCGCAATTCCGCCGAGGTAAGTCGGGCGGTTGGGAGCATTGACCGATTCCGATGCAAACAGGTTGCCATAGTCTGGCCGCGCCATCGTCTTGCTGAGCGAGACGCGGGCAACCAGGTTGTCCATCGGCTCAATTCGGAAGTCGATGGACGGGAGGAAGTTGCTGTAACTGCCCTTC
>JBJMUK010000274.1:0-6080 GCA_045811225.1 Sphingomicrobium sp.
GATCTAGGCGGGGCTGCCTTCGCTGTTCCCGCTGCTGTGCTCCACGGCAGCTGGCCCGAGCTCGGTGAGGTTATACTCACCGGGCTCGTTCAGCTTCTTGATCGGGACGACCAGGCAGACGCTCTGCGCCGGAAGCACGTCACGCCAGTCCGCGATCAGCTGTTTGTAAGCTTTGCCGACGTTCCGGATCTTGCGGTTGAGATCGAACAGACCGAGCGGATTGACGTTGCCATTCTTCTCGCGAAGCGCGGTGTCCCAGTCGACCTGATCGATTAGCGAGTACCAGGTGAACCCGACCGTGGGGATGCCGACGTTGCGGAGGCGCAGGACGTTGGCCCACTCCTTCCACAACCACTTCACGGCTTCGTCTCCGTGCGGGCCTTCCCACAGGTTGGTCTCGGTGTGCATCACCGGCAGGCGGTAGCGATTGTAATATTGCCGCGTGATCTCGCAGTAACCGAACGTCTCGCCCGCCGAGACGGTGTGGCCGTCGGCGAACACACGATGCTCGTTGAGCATGTAATAGTCGTTGCCGAAGATGCAGTTCTGCTTGAGCCGATGCTCGAGGAACCACTGATATTCCTCGCGGGTCATGCCGTTGTCGAGGAGGTATTGGTACATTCCGCTGTCGACCCGACGGCCGTAATTGAGGTCGAGGCTCAGGAACCGCATCTGGTTCAGCACTTCGGCCCGGCCGATCGCGGCGGGGCTGTCGGCATGATAATATTCGGACGATTCCGACTGGATGAAGATCGCGTCGTGCCGGCGTTTGAGGATCTCGATCATCCCCATCACGTTGGCTTTGACGATATGCTTGAGCGCGGTGACGAAGCTTGTGTCGTCCTTCAGCTGCTCGTTCCACCAGCCATATTTGGCCGAGAAGACCGCGCAGATGAACATCTCGTTGATCGGCGTGTAGAGCTGCACCCACGGATAGCGCTCCGCAAAGGCACCGGCATAAGCCGCGAAAAGCTGCGGGAAGTCGGGGTTCTGAAAATTTCCGATCCAGTCGGGAACGCCGAAGTGGCACAGGTCGACGATCGGCGTAATCTCCCGCCGCCGCAGTTCGGCGAAGGTGATGTCCGTAAATTCCCAGTCGTATTTCCGCGGGCCCAGGTAGGTCCGGTGGATCGGCGGGCCATAACGAAGATAGCTGATGCCCACGTCCTGGACGCAGTCGAAGTCTTCGCGCCAGCGTTTGTAATGGTCGCAGACCTCCATCTGGTCGACCCGCGTTCGGCCGTTGTCGATTGTCGGGATGCTATTCTCGATCCCTGTCGCAAACATGAAGTTGGCGATGGTCCCGTCTCCTTGCGGTCGCTTGCTGCCCCACGCCGCTGCCGAACAGCGGCGCATGAACCCACATAAACAGGCGCGGCGCAATTGGTTGCATTCCCGCGCTGGTGAGGCCCCGATAGCCTCGGCTGCAAAAAAGAAAACCGGGGTGCGTCGCAAACGTCGGACTTTTCGTTAAAGAACCACCATGCGCTGGGCAGAAGGTTTCGTTGCGGTTGATTGGGGCACTACCAACCGTCGCGCCTACCTGATCGAAAAGGGCGCGTGCGTCCGAGAGTTCGAAGACTCAAAGGGTGTGCTGTCGGTCCCGAAGGGCGGGTTCGCGGATTCTGTTGGTGAGATCCGGACAGCACTTGGTAATTGGCCGATGCTGCTGGCGGGCATGGTCGGCTCCGATCGCGGCTGGGTGGAAGTTCCTTATGTCAATTGCCCTGCCGGCCTGAACCAGCTTGCACGAGGGATCGTATGGGCTGCGCCCGATGCCGGTATCATCCCAGGCGTATCCTTCATTGGGGACGGCCGTGCGGACGTCATGCGTGGCGAGGAGGTCCAGCTGCTCGGCGCCGTTTCCGCTGGCCTTATTCCTCCCGAATGCACGGTTTGCCACCCCGGAACCCACAACAAGTGGGTCAAGGTCAGCGAAGGCCGGATCGCCGAGTTTCGGACCGTAATGACCGGCGAGTTATTCAACCTTTTGCGAAATCACAGCATTCTGTCCGACCTGCTCTCCCGCGACGCTGAGCCAGGCGAAGCCTTCCTGTGCGGTGTGCGGCATGGGCTGGCTTCCGACGATCTGCAGTCCGAACTCTTCTCCGTTCGTGCCAAGGTCATCCTAGGTGAGTCGAAAGCCGAGCACGCGGCATCCTACACGAGCGGCTTGCTGATCGGCGGGGACGTCCGGATCGGCCTTCGCAGTTCGCCGGAGGGATCGATCATAGTCATGGCGCGTCCCGAACTCACGGGGTTATATGCGGCGGCGCTTCGTGAAGCCGGCCGCGAACCCGTCGAACTCGACGGCGAACGGACCTTTCTCGCGGGCATCACCCGCCTTGCGGAGTTCATCTGACGTGACGCCGATCGATCGCTTCCAAACCTATCTGGCCGAATGCCCGCTTGTCGCCATCATCCGGGGGGTTACGCCTGACGAGGTTGCCGACATCGGCCAGGCGATCCTGGAGGCCGGCATCCGGATCATCGAGGTGCCGCTGAACTCGCCGGAGCCGCTTCGGAGCATCGGAATACTCGCGGACCGCTTGGGAGACGCCGCACTGATCGGCGCCGGGACGGTCCTGACGGTCGAGCAAGTTTCCGACGTGCGGGGCGCGGGCGGCGCCCTAATCGTCTCGCCGAGCGTGGATGTGCAGGTGATCGCGGCCACGGCATCCGCAGGACTGGTGTCCTGCCCCGGTTATTTCACCCCCTCGGAAGCCTTCGCAGCACTGAATGCAGGAGCGGCCGGTCTCAAGCTGTTCCCTGCCGAAGGCGCCTCTCCGGCCATCCTCAAGGCGCAGCGAGCGGTCATTCCGGCCGAGGTTCCGATCCTTGCGGTAGGGGGCATTTCGCCAACCAACATGGGGCCGTGGTTCGAAGCGGGCGCCACAGGATTCGGGCTCGGTTCGGGCCTCTACAAGCCCGGCCAGTCCGTCGACGTAACCGCCGCGCACGCCCGTGCCTATGTGGAAGGAGCAATGCGCTAATGCGTCCATTGAGAATCGCGATCATCGGGTTCGGCAAGATCGCCGCCGACCAGCACGTTCCTTCGATCGAGAAGAACAGCCGCCTGGAGCTTGCGGCGACATCCAGCCGGACAGGCGCGGGTCCGCAACCAAGCTATACCGATTGGCGCGAGATGTTGCGCAGCGTCGAAAATCTTGACGCCGTTGCAATCACCACCCCGCCTTCAGTCCGCTACGAAATCGCGCGTGCGTGCATCGAGGCCGGCCTGCACTGCATGCTCGAAAAGCCGCCGAGCGTCGGTCTTAGCCAAATCAACGATCTGGCTTGCCTGGCGGAAGCGAAGGGCGTGACGCTCCAGACCACATGGCATTCGCAACATAACCCAGGCGTTACTGCCGCGGCCCAGGCGCTTGCCGGCAAGCGGATCGCCCGGATGGCGGTGCGCTGGCAGGAGGACGTCCATAAGTGGCATCCGGGTCAGAACTGGATCTTCGAGCCTGGTGGCTTCGGTGTATTCGACCCGGGTATCAACGCCTTTTCGATCCTTACGCGGATCTTGCCGGGTGCATTGTTCGTCAAGTCCGCCGACCTGCGCTTCCCCAGCAATGCCGACTGCCCAGTCGCCGCAGACATTGAGTTCAGCAGCCCGGCCGCAGACGGACCAATGACGTGTGCGCTCGATTTCCTACGCAAGGAAGGCGAGGACTGGACTATCGAGATCGAGACCACCGAGGGTCAGCGCATCCGGCTGGAAGAGGGTGGATCGCGGCTGTTCCTCGATGATTTGGAGCAGGATCTGAAAGGGATTGGCGAATATCCCGAGCTTTACCGCGAGTTCGTGGATCTCATCGACGAAGGACGAAGCAACGTCGACGTGGCGCCATTGCGCCTCGTTGCCGACTGCTTCCTGCTCGCAAAAAGATCGGAGACGGACCCAATCTATATGTAGGCGGTGATAGCCCCAAATAGATTATGACTTTCCCGCTTGTCGGAAATCGGGCCGCCCGCGTAATGGTGCGACGGGCGCGTATTTCGCCCGGGGGAGTATGCGTATGACTGAAGTCGCCACGACGGAGATGGACCGACTCGACGCCGCATTTGCGGGCAACCGCCTGCTCGCGACGTTCCCGGACGTTTCCCGTGCGCTCGTTGAACCCTTCGGTACGATCGTTGAACTCAGCGCCGGGCAAAATGTCCTGGATCGTGGAAGCGCGGTCGAAGCCAGCCTATTCCCGTTCGGATCGACGATGATCTCGATGGTTGTCGAACTGACTGGCGGCCGCTCCATCGAAGTCGCTTCCATCGGCCGCGAGGGCGCCGTTGGCGGCATCGTCAGCTGCGGTCACGCACCTGCTTTCTCCCAGGGCCGCGTGCAGGTGAGTGGACCTGCCCTGAAGCTACCGCTCCAAGCGCTAGAAGATGCCAAGCAGCGCAGTAATTTCATCAATCACATATTCTGCCGCTTCTCCGACTATCTACTGGCGCAGGTGATGCAGTCGGTCGCCTGCAATGCATTCCATTCCATTCCCGCCCGCGCCGCGCGCTGGCTGCTAACCGCGCAGGATCGCGCTGGGGACCGCATCGACCTGACCCAGGAGGCGCTTGCCGGATTGCTGGGCGTGCAGCGTACGACGGTGAACGCGGTGATCCGCGAGCTTTTGGATGAAAAGCTGATTACGACGGGTCGGGGAACAGTCCATGTCGCCGACCGGGCTGGACTGACCCGGCGCGCGTGCGAATGCTATCGCGTGGTCGAGGCGCATTTCGCGGACGTAATCGGCCCCAGCGGGACGAGTGGAGGCGGGGGCTGCTGATCAGCCGGCGTACTCCCAGCCGATCTCTTCGCCAGCGTGGAAGGGCACGACGCCCCCAAGTAACTCGGGCACGGTTGTAGGCTTGCGGTCGAGGCTGATCGTACCCTCGTTCAGCGGCAGGCCGTAGAAGCGCGGGCCGTTCTCCGAAGCGAAGGCTTCGAACAGGTCCAGTGCTCCCTCCTCATCAAACACCGTTACGTAGCTTTCCAGCGCGAATGGGGCGTTGAAGATGCCGGCGCAGCCGCACGACGATTCCTTCGCGGACCGATCGTGCGGGGCACTGTCCGTGCCGAGAAAGAACTTCGGTGAGCCGGAGGTGGCGGCCTTTCGCACGGCAAGGCGGTGCTGCTCCCGCTTGGCGACTGGCAGGCAATAGGCATGAGGGCGAAGGCCGCCAGTGAAGATGGCGTTTCGGTTGATGATCAAATGCTGGGGCGTGACCGTTGCGGCGATGTTCGGGCCAGAGTTTGCGACGAAGGCAGCGGCCTGCGCAGTTGTGATGTGTTCGAACACGATCTTCAGATCCGGCAAGTCACGGACCAGGCCGGTGAGCACCCGGTCAATGTACACTGCTTCACGGTCGAAGATATCGACACTCGGGTCAGTGACCTCGCCATGGACCAGCAGCGGCATTCCAATGCGCTGCATCCGCTCCAGCGCAGGGTAGATGTTCCGGACATCGGTAACGCCGTGTGCGCTGTTGGTGGTTGCATGCGCAGGGTACAGCTTTGCGGCCACCCACACCCCTTCGGCATGGCCCCGCGCCAGTTCGTCCGGGTCGGCCGCGTCCGTGAGGTAGCATGTCATCAGGGGCTGGAAGTCGGACCCTGCCGCCTCCACGATGCGGTCTCGATAAGATGCGGCAGCGGCAACGCTCGTTACGGGCGGCACCAGGTTCGGCATGATGATGGCTCGCGCAAACTGCCGAGCGGTAAATGGCACCACTGCGCGTAGCATATCTCCATCGCGCAGATGCACGTGCCAGTCATCTGGGCGGCGGATGGTCAGTGTTTGCGATCTCACGTCGCGCTCCCTAACTGAAGCGCATGGCCGCTACCACCCTGACCGACCGCGCCCTGATCCGCCTATCCGGAGAGGATGTGCGGGGGTTCCTCAACGGACTGGTGACGAGCGAAGTCCCGGGACCTCTGCCCGTTTGGGCGGGGCTGCTGACCCCGCAGGGCAAGTGCCTGTTCGATTTTATCATCTGGTCAGAAGGCGATGACCTGCTGCTCGATTGCGAACAATCGGCGGGCGAGGGCCTTATCAAGCGGCTGGCAATGTACAGGCTCC
>JBJMUK010000275.1:0-5747 GCA_045811225.1 Sphingomicrobium sp.
ACACGCTAGCGGCTCGGTCCGCGGTCTGAACGCGAGATCGAGGTTGCATCCCACAATGTGGCTGGGGGCAAGAGCACCCCGGAGGCTAACGATTCACCTAAATTGATTGCCGTACGTTTTCCGTATTCTCGGGCGCAGACCAGCTAAGTGATTGAAAAGCTGGTGGAGCTGAGGGGAATCGAACCCCTGACCTCTGCAGTGCGATTGCAGCGCTCTCCCATCTGAGCTACAGCCCCGCGCCCGAACGAGAGCCTTGGCAACGGCCTGAATGCTCTCGGCAGGCGGGCTCCATAACCGTGGTTCCGCCCCCTTGCAACGCGCTTGTCCGGGCAGCGCGTCCAGCCCCAGCCTCAGACAGATCGCGGTTCGGCTGTTCTTGGATGAATCGCCGACGTGATCGGCATGAAACAGGACCCAGCCGCGCCTTTCCCGGAACCGGGTCTTTGCTTCGTGTTCAGCTTAGAACTTGCAGACGGAAGGATCGCCCGACTGCAAGCCGCGACGAAGCGCCTCCATCCGTTGCGCCGACGTTCCGTGCGTGAAATTGTCCGGGCTCACGCGTCCCTGCGTCAGTGTGTCGTCGCCGATCGCTTCCGCAGCGCGCAAGCCTTCTTCAAGGTCGCCAGGCTCCATCAGGTTCCGGTCATTAGCGGCCCAGACGCCGGCGTAGCAGTCGGCCTGCAGTTCGATCGCGACCTGCATTCGGTTGCCCTCGGCCTGGCTTGCCCGCGCCTGCGCGTTGTGGGCGGTGTCCAGGCTGCCTTGCATGTCCTGCACATGGTGCCCGACCTCGTGCGCGATAACATAAGCCATGGCGAAGTCGCCCGGTGCGCCGAAGCGGCTGGAAAGCTCGTTGAAGAAGGCCGGGTCGATGTAGATGCGCTTGTCGGTCGGGCAGTAGAACGGCCCCATGGCCGACTGCGCGGCGCCGCATCCGGACTGGTCCGAGTTCGAATATGCGACCATCGTCGTTGGCTCATAACGAGCGCCTGACCGTGCAAAAATTTCGGTCCAGCGCCGCTCGGTCGAACCAAGCACTCTGGTCATCAGATCCTTCGTGTTGGGATCGAGCGTGGACTGGCTGTTCGGTGCGCCGGGCTGGGTAGCGACTGGGCCACCCGTGGTTCCGGGGATCAGCCCGCCGCCGCTACCGCCGAGCGTTGTTAGTGCGCAATACCCGAGGAGCAGGACGAGAACGCCGACAATCCCGAAGCGGCTGGCAATAAACGGAAGGAGGCAGCCGAGCATGTTGCCGCCGCCGCCGCCAAAGCCGAGCCCACCGCTCCGCCCCGTACGGTCTATGAAATTGCCACTTGGATCTTCGTCGCCGAGCCGCACCATGTCCTCCTGTTTGTTCTGAAGGCGTAATGCGCGAGTGACAGGCCGGTTGCAAAGCGATCGGGACGCAGTCTAGCGCACAGCGGGAAGGAAGCGCGAATGAGCCTCAACGGCAAGATTGCACTGGTCACCGGCTCCACGTCCGGCATCGGCCTCGGAATTGCGCGGGCGCTCACCGCAGCTGGCGCCAGGGTGATGCTGAACGGCTTCGGCGATCCGGCCGAAATCGCGAAGCTCTGTGAAGAAACCGGGGCCTTGCACGACGGCGCGGACATGTCCGATCCGGTCGCCATCGAGGCAATGGTTGGCCGCTGCACCGCAGAACTCGGCAGCCCGGATATCCTGGTCAATAATGCCGGTATCCAGCATGTCTCGCCGGTTGAAGATTTCCCGCTTGCCAAGTGGGACGCGATCATCGCCATCAACCTGTCGGCAGTCTTCCACACCACCCGGCTATGCCTGGGAGGGATGCGCGCGAACGGCTGGGGCCGCATCATCAACACCGCATCGGCCCACAGCCTGGTCGCCTCCCCGAACAAGTCGGCCTACGTTGCCGCAAAGCATGGGGTCGCCGGCTTCACCAAGACGGTCGCGCTGGAGACCGCACGCGACGGCGTGACCGTCAACTGCATCTCCCCCGGCTATGTCTGGACACCCCTCGTCGAGAACCAGATCCCGGACACGATGAAAGCGCGCGACCTGACCCGCGACCAGGTCGTCAACGATGTGCTCCTTGCGGCGCAGCCGACGAAGAAGTTCGTCACCATCGAGGAAGTTGCGTCGCTTGCATTATACCTGTGCAGCGATGGTGCCTCGTCGATCACGGGTTCGAACCTCAGCATGGACGGCGGCTGGACTGCCGCATAAGCTGCCCCCCATGCGCCGCCTTGCCGCTCTTGCCCTTGTCGTGGCGTCTGGATGTTCGACGTTTGCTCCGAAGAGCAGCGTGGTCGAGCAGACGACGCTCAACTGGCGGGCCGTCGCGACCCAACAGGACCGCAGTCGGCTGCGTGAGTGGCGGACCAGCTTCATCGAGGGGCTGACGAAGGCTCGCAGTGCCGGCCACTCAGCCGAAATCGCCGGTGAAGGCGTTCTTCTCAATCCCGACGCGGCACTTGGCGGCGGGCCCATCCCCAACGGCATGTATCGCTGCCGGGTGATCAAGCTGGGCGCCAAGTCCGAAGGTCTGCTCGACTATGTCTCCTACCCAGGCTTCTCCTGCCGCATTCGGCCGGAACAAGGCGTGCAGGGCTTCGCTAAGATCAGCGGGTCGCAGCGTTACGTCGGTCTGATCTACCCGGGCGATGAGCTTCGACAGGTATTTCTCGGCACGCTGGTGCTCGGCGACGAAACGCGTGCGGCGCAATATGGGGTGGACCGAGAACGCGACGTAGCCGGCTATGTCGAGCGCATCGGACCCAACCGATGGCGACTGCTGATGCCGGAACCGGCCTTCGAATCCCGCACGGATATTCTCGAACTCATTCCGGTGGCCGGCCAGTGACAGCAGACGCCCCTGTCGACCCGGCTGAGCTGCGGCAGGCAATCGCGGCCGACATGCCGCAGTTGATGGCAATCTACCGCGACCTTCACGAGCATCCCGAACTTTCGATGCAGGAAGTGAAAACTCCGGCGAAACTGGCGGTCGAAGCGCGAATGTTGGGCTTTGACGTGACCGACGGGGTCGGCGGCACGGGCGTCGTCGCGGTCATGGCGAACGGACCCGGACCCGTGCTCATGATCCGGGCAGACATGGACGGCCTTCCGCTGGAAGAGCAGACCGGCTTGCCGTTCGCATCGAAGGTCCGGAGCGTTGCCCGCTCCGGTGTCGAAAGCGGCGTTATGCACGCCTGCGGGCACGACACGCACATGAGTGCCTGGGTCGGCGCTGCCCGCCGCTTGGCGGCCCTCAAGAACCATTGGTCGGGCACCCTGGTGATGATCCTTCAACCCGGGGAGGAAACCGGGGAAGGCGCCAGGGCAATGCTCGACGACGGCTTGTACACGCGCTTCCCGCGGCCGCAGTACGCCCTCGCCTTCCACGACGCCGCAGCCCTGCCCGCGGGAATGATCGGGATCACGCCAGGCTACGCGCTTGCGAATGTCGACAGCGTGGACATTCATGTCTGCGGCGTCGGCGGCCACGGCGCCTATCCCCACACCACCTGCGACCCGATCGTGCTCGCTTCACGCATCGTGACGACTCTTCAGACCCTGGTCAGTCGAGAGACCGATCCCCAGGAATCGGCGGTGGTGACGGTTGGCAGCTTTCACTCCGGCACTAAGCACAACATCATTTCGGATGAGGCAAGGCTGCAGCTCACCGTCCGCAGCTACAGACCGGAAGTCCGTCAGATGCTCCTCAACGGCATCGAACGCGTGGCAAGGGGCGAAGCGATCGCCGGGGGTTTGCCGGACGACAGAATGCCGGAGGTCACCTCCAACGATGATGAATATACGCCGGCCACCTTCAACACCGAAAAATTCTCAACGCGCGCGCTGCAACTGTTCGCGGAACACTTCGGCACGGACCGGGTGACAAGGACACCAGCCGTGCTGGCGGGGGAGGATTTCGGGCGCTACCGGCTCGCCGACCCGTCGATCGAAAGCTTGATCTTCTGGGTTGGGGGAACGCCGCTCGACCAGTGGGAGGCGGCCGGCGGCAATGCGCACAAGCTTCCCTCGCTTCACAGCCCCTATTGGGCACCGGAAGCGGAAACAGTCATTTCCACAGCGACGGAAGCGCTTACCGTGGCAGCGCTCGACGTGCTGAAGAAGGGCTGAGCTTTAGGTCTGCAGCAGCTTCTTAAGGCTGGCCCTGATCGACGATCCAGTCAGATGCTCGTCCACCGCGAAATGCTGTTCACGGCGCAACTTTGCGCGGATTTCGTCGACTGACTTGCAGCTAGGCGCGAGCTGAAATGCTCGCTCTACGGTTCCAACGTTTGGCAATTTCGTCCCCTTCTCCCAATCAACGCATTGCCGGCCAATAAGTTTCGACAGCGAAACATCTTCAACGAAGAAGCTTTCCGCAGCACCCTACGGCACGCATTCACCACTTGTTTGTAAATTCCTCCGACACTGCACTGCATGTCGGCAGGTTTGACATCGGTATGCCCATGCACGGGCTGATTGCCTTCTGGAGCCACGCGCTCGCAGCAGTCATGTTCCTGTCGCTCCTCATCTGGCGGCTGGGCAGCGGCGCCCCGCGCTCAGGCGCCCGCCTGTTGCTCGCCGCGTTTGCACTCACCGCTTGCTGGGCCTGGTTGAGCGCCGTCGGGCCGGGAGATGCTCTCGTCGCCTACGCCGAAACAGCCCGGAACCTGATGTGGATCAGCCTGCTGTATGGCCTGTCCGCAGAGGGCGACGAGCGGCAGCGCGGGGTGCGATTAGTCTACGCCGCGGTTGCGGCCGTTCTTGGCTTCCAGTTCGTCGCCGACACGGTGAACCTGGTTTCGTATAGCGAAGCCGTGGCCGATGCGGGGCAATTGCTGCGCATGACCGCAGCGGCGGGCGGCCTGGTTCTGGTCCATAACGTCTACGGCCAAGCCGCACCGGGCAGCCGGACCAGCATCCGGCTCGCAATGCTCGGACTCGCCCTGCTCTGGATCTACGATCTCAATCTATACACCGTATGGTATCTTGATGCGCGCCTCGCCGCCGGGCTGATCGACTGGCGCGGCCTGGCAGTTGCCGCCACTGCACCATTGTTCGCGTTAAGCGCCAAGGGCGAGGATGGCTGGCGCGTCCGCCTGTCTCGAGCTGCGACGTTTCAGTCGCTCTCACTGCTCGCGATCTGCGCCTATTTCGCGGTCATGGCAGTTCTCGCCACGGCCCTTCGGGGCACCGGCTGGGACTGGTCCGGAGCACTGCTGGTGGCCATCCTGGCAATGCTCACGGTTGCGGGCATGGTCCTGTTGCCCAGCGCCCGGGCCCGAAGCTGGGCGAAGGTGAAGGTCGCCAAGCATTTCTTCGAACATCGCTACGACTACCGCACCGAATGGCTGCGTTTCACCGATACGCTGGGCAGCCCGGCGGAGGATGCGCCTCTCGGGGAACGCGTGCTGAAGGCCTTCGCCGACATCGTGGACGCGCCTGCGGGCCTGCTGCTCACCGCAGACCTTTCGGGGAACGTGGGCAGTGCATCGTCGTGGAACTGGACCGGGGAAATCCCGCCCGCACCGGATGCCGACGCGCTTCGCCGCTTCTGGGACCTGATCGAAGGCAATGGCCGTATCGTCGAGTTCGACGCCTTCCGCGAGGGTTGGGCGAGCGCGGTGGACCGCGATCTGAATGTCCCGCAATGGATGATCGAGGATCAGTCGATCTGGGCCGCCATTCCCCTGATCCACCACCAAAAGCTTGCCGGGATCGTCTTGCTTGCCTCGCCCGATTACCGCCGGTCGCTC
>JBJMUK010000276.1:0-9997 GCA_045811225.1 Sphingomicrobium sp.
GGTGCTTCACGATCGCTCGGCCAATGGCGACCCTCTGCCGCTGCCCACCGGACAGTTGTCCCGGCTTACGGTCGAGCAACTGATCGATCTCGAGGACCTTAGCAGCGCCAGACACCCGCTGCTCGATCTCCGCTTTGTCGACACGAGCGTTCCTGAGCCCGAACGCCATGTTCTCGCGAATGCTCATGTGGGGATAAAGCGCGTAGTGCTGGAAGACCATCGCAACACCCCGCTCGCCGGGCGGCAGCGTGTCGATGCGCCGGTCCTGCAGCCACACCTCGCCGCCGTCTGCTTTCTCCAGCCCGGCGATGATCCTCAGCAGCGTGGACTTGCCCGACCCGGAAGGTCCCAGGAACGCGATGAACTCCCGTGACTGAAGAGTGAGCGAAACGTCGTCGAGTACCGGCGTTGAACCGAACGACTTTCGGATGTTCCGCAACTCTAAACTCATGGGCACACCTTCAATACTGCCATAGACTAAGCGGTTGAGAGCATGCTCGGAAAGTGATTTCTCTCTAGGCGATGCAGTATCGGTGCGAGGCCGCCCCTTCGACGAAACCCGCATCGCGGGTCACATATCCGTAATATCTCCGTCACGACCATGTAGCAGTGCGGTCCTAATTATGGGTCGTGGGACAGCAAACGGGCGGTCCCAAAGGGGACTCAGATGTACCAAATGAAGATCACTTGCGCGGTCGCGGCTCTTGCTGCTGTCGCGCTTCCGACTGCGGCCCATGCGCGTACCCAGATGCGCGCTGTTGGCTCGTCGACCGTCTATCCGTTCGCCAAGCAGGTTGCGGAGCGCGTCGCGCGCGCCAATCCTCGCCTCGGCGCGCCGATCATCGAATCCACAGGCACCGGCGCTGGCATGAAGCTGTTCTGCGCAGGGGTCGGGGAGCGTTTCCCGGACATCGAAAATGCATCTCGCCGGATGAAGGCATCTGAAGCCAAGCTGTGCGCCTCAAACGGCGTCACGCAAGTCACGGAAATCCAGGTCGGCATCGACGGCATCGCATTCGCAACGTCCAAGCAGACGCCGCTTAGCGGGGTGACCACGCGTGAACTTTATCTGGCGCTCGCGAAGATGCCATTCGGGAAGCCGAACCGGGCGAAAACCTGGAAGGACATCAACGGTCGCTATCCGGCCCTTCCGATCCGTGTGTACGGGCCGCCGCCCACCAGCGGCACGCGTGACGCGGTCGCGGAACTTATCATGACGGCAGGCTGCGAAACCAATCCGAGCCTCGTCGCACTGAAAAAGAGCGACGAGAACAAGTTCAAGGCGATCTGCACCACTGTGCGCACGGATGGAGCCTTCATCGAAGCCGGCGAAAACGATAATCTCATCGTTCAGAAGCTCGCATCGAACCCCGGCACGGTTGGAATCTTCGGCTATTCCTATCTCGAGGAGAATGCCGACAAGGTGAAAGGCCTTCTGATCAACGGGGTGTCACCGACCTATCAGAACATCAGCGCGTTCAAATATCCGGGCGCTCGCCCTCTCTACGTTTATGTGAAGAACGCCCACGTGGCCGCCATTCCGGCCGTTCGCGCCTTCGTGGCGGAATTCACCAAGGAGAGCGCGTTCGGTCCGAAGGGCTATCTGCTTCGTGCAGGCCTGATCTCGGCGCCGAACCCGGTGCGCGCTCGCAGCCAGATGGCAGCGCGCAATCTCGCGCCGCTAAATCTAGCGGCACTGAAATAGCAGAATGATGTAAATCAGTCGGGCGCCTGGCCGCGAGGCTAGGCGCCTACTCTCCAGCGAGAGAGATGGGGGAAGGGAATATAATGTTTCGTACAAGTCTGATCGCTGCACTTCTATGCGGCGCGACCTTTACATACTCCGGCCAGGCGCTCGCCCAGGACACGACGGTGGCCCAAGCGGATCCCACGGATCCGGATGCTTCGGACGACACCGCCAACGCCGCAATCGCCGGTGCTGCGCCGGTTGACGACGCCGCAGCCAAGATCGAGTTGCTGCAGGCGCAGGTGGAGGCGCTCCAGCAGGCCATCGAAGGGCTGAAGACGCAGGTGACCAAGGTCACGCCGACTTGGAAGGGCGCTCCTCAGTTCGACGACAAGGACGCGGGTTTCAGCTTCAAGCCGAAGGGCCTCATCCAGCTCGATGCCGGATATGTCGGTTACCCCGATGGCAATGAGCTTCGCGGCACCGTCGGCGGACTGAACTACGCCAACCTCGGCTGGAACGGCCGCGCTCGCCGCGCAATCATCGGCGCGGAGGGAACGATCCCCGGCGGGTTCCGCTACAATGCGGAATTCAACCTGGCCCAGGGCGCTGTCGACTACGAGGACATCTTCCTCGCCTACGACTTCAAGAAAGCACCCGTGACCATCCAGATCGGGAATTTCTACCCATTCTCCAGCCTTGAAACGATGACGAGCTCACGCTTCACCTCGTTCCTGGAGCGGGCGTCGTTCACGGACGCATTCAACTACAACCGGCGGCTTGGCCTTGGTGTCATCTTCTCCGACAAAAAGACGGACAGCTACATCGTCCAGGCCGGCATCTTCAACGCGCCGATCAATGACGCCAGCTTCACCAGGACCAGCTGGCAGGCGTCGCTTCGCGGTGTGTATTCGCCGACGCTCGGAAGCACGCGACTGCATATCGGCGCCAATGTGCAGCATCGCTTGAATCCTGAAGAAGGCAGGGCCGCCCAATATCGAACGCGACCGCTAACCCAGATCACCGATCAGCGCTTCATCGATACCGGCAATCTCGCTGCTCGCGGCGATGACGCGTTCGGGCTGGAATTCGGCGGCATCATGAAGAGCTTCCACTTCGCCGCCGAGGCTCAGAAGGTCTGGGTTCGCCACGCGTATGACGCGTCGGAAATCCTGGACCTCAATACGGAAACCGGAAGCAACGACGCCGTGCCCGCGGGCGCAATTCCGCTTAACGGCAACCCGTCATTCAAGGGGGGCTATGTCGAGCTTGGCTACTTCCTGACCGGCGAGACCCGGGGGTACAAGGGCGGGCGCTGGGACAGGACGAAGGTCCTGAAGCCTTTCTCCGACGGCGGTTGGGGCGCGATCCAGGTCAACGGACGTCTCGATTACGTCGAGCTTCGAGACCGGGTGGACGGTTTTTCCACCTTCGCTGCTCCATTCTACCTGAATGGCGGAAAGCAGCTCGGCGCGCAGCTCAGCTTGATCTGGAACCCGGTCGACTATGTTCGCTTCATGGCTCAGTACGGCCACGTGGCAGTGACCGGCGGCCCGCGCGCTGCGACGGTCGAAGCAGACTCAAGCAATACGGTCAACAAGCGCAAATTTGGCGTCGACACAGTCGCCGTTCGCGCTCAACTCGACTTCTAATTGCCGGCTGATCCCTCACGGCAAACTATGACCCCCTCGGACACCCACCGAGGGGGTCAATTTTCTTCGTCGGAAGAAAAGACCCTATCCGCTAAAGCATCCGTCATGGCTGAACCCCCGCTCACCGCTGCTGCGCTTCTGGGGGCGCTTGATGACCCTACGCTGATGGTGGTCGGCTCCATCATCGCTTCTGCCAATCCGGCAGCAAAGCAGTTGTTTGGCGCGATCGAGGGGCGAGATATTCGGCTCGCGGTCCGTCAACCCGACGCACTCGCACTCATCGCTGCAGGAGAGGATGCCGATGCCGAAGTGGCCGGCATTGGCCGTGTCGGGCAACCTTGGCACCTGACCGTCCGCCGGCTTGCAGCTGGCACTGTCCTGGTCCGGCTCGCGGACCGGTCGGAAGTCGTTTCAGCAGAGCGCCTGCGCGTCGATTTTGTCGCCAACGCAAGCCATGAGCTTCGCACGCCCTTGTCGACGATCATGGGGTACGCGGAAACCCTGTCCGACGACTTCGAAGGTCCGCCGGAACTCCGGTCGAAGTTCGCCACGATCATCCTGGAGGAATCCAGGCGGATGCTGCGGCTCGTCGAGGATCTCATGGACCTTTCGCGGGTCCAGGCGGACCGATACGACCACCCTACCCAGCTCGTCAGCATCCCGAAGATTGCGATGATGGCCATTGCGAACGCTGCGCCATTGCTCACCGATGGCGCTGCGGTGGAGACCGAGCTGGCCGACAGCCTTCCGCTGGTGCGGGGAGACGAGAGCCAATTGCTTCAGGTTCTCGACAATCTCCTGACCAATGCCATTCGCTACGGACATGGCGCAATGCGCGGCTCCAGGGTCGTGGTTCGCGCAGCGCATAGCGGCAATCGGGTCCGGGTTTCCGTTTCCGACGAGGGTCCCGGGATCGCGCGCGAACATCTCCCGCGGCTGACCGAGCGCTTTTACCGCGTTGATGCCGCCCGCAGTCGTCACTCCGGCGGGACTGGTCTTGGCCTGGCAATCGTCAAGCATGTCGTGGAGCGGCATCGGGGAACGCTCGAGATCAATAGCGAAGTGGGAACCGGAACTACGGTCACGTTCGCGCTGCCCGCTGCCGGGTGAACGCGCTGTCATGAAAGCGTAACGTAGCTGTCACATCGGTGTCAGATGGCGTTGCTAGTCGCCCGATCATTCAAGGACCTCGGGGATCCAGAAATGAAGAAAATCTATTTCGCTTTGTCGGCGGCGGTACTGCTTGCGAGCTGTGGCAAGTCGGGAAGCCAGTCATCCGCGTCCTCGCAGATCAAGATCGTGGGATCTTCGACCGTCTACCCGTTCACCAAGTCCGTCGCCGAGGACTTCCAGCGCAAGCACGCCGGCGCCAGCGTGATCGTCGAATCCACGGGCACCGGTGCGGGCATGAAGCTCTTCTGCGCCGGGGTCGGCAGTGAGTTTCCGGACGTCGTGAATGCCTCCCGCCCGATGAAGGCAGGCGAATATGAAGCCTGCCAAAAGGCCGGCGCGAAGACCATCATCGAGGTCCCGATCGGCATTGACGGCCTGACCCTAATCGAAGCGAACGCAGCGCAGCCGCTCAACCTGACTGTGCGCGATGTCTACGCGGCGCTGGCCGCCAACCCCTTCGGCAAGCCGAATACGGCCAAGACCTGGAAGGATGTGAACCCGGCGCTCCCCGCCGTTGCAATTCGCGTCCTCGGGCCGCCGCCGACGTCCGGCACGCGTGACAGCCTTGCAGAGCTGATCCTTGAAAAAGGCTGTGACAGCGATCCGGCAATGAAGGCGCTGAAGAAGGCGGATGACGCCAAGCACAAGGATATCTGCACCAAGGTCCGCGAGGATGGCGCCTTCGTCGAGGCGGGTGAGAACGACAACCTCCTCGTTCAGAAGGTGAACGCCGACCCTGGCACGCTGGGCGTCCTCGGCTATTCCTATCTCGAAGAGAATGCCGACAAGGTCCGCGCCGTCGCTCTGGCCGGCGTGTCCCCGACCGAGGAAACCATCAGCAACCTCAGCTATCCCGGTGCCCGCAAGCTCTTCATCTACGTGAAGGGCGAGCACATGCAGGCCAAGCCGTTGATCCGTGACTTCGTCGCTGCTTATGCGAAGGTCTGGAACGGGGGCGGTCCGCTGGAACGCCTTGGGCTCGTGCCGCTTGGCGCCGACGATGCCCGTGCTGCCGGTCGTCAGGCAACGGAATTGTCCCCGCTCGATCCTTCAAAGCTGAAGTAGGCCAGGACTTCGCTGGATGAGTCTCGGTTTGGGCCTGGCAGCGGTCATTCTGATCGCTTTGGTTGCGGGGTGGTTCGGGTTCCGGCGCGCAAGCGGGCTTCGCACGAGCGGCGCCCGCCTGCATTCCCTGCCCATCTACCATGCAACTTACGCAATGCTGTGGGTGCTGCTGCCGGCACTGCTGTTCCTGGCCATCTGGACTCCGGTGCAAACGTCGCTTGTCGATCAGGCAGTGCTGTCGAGCCCGGAAGGCCGCGCGCTGCCAACCTTCGACATGGCTCGCGATGCGATCCTGGCAGAGAGCCGTGAGATCGCCGCCGGACAACGGGACGCCGGGTTCAATCCGGAGTCGACTGCCCTTGCTCCCCGCTTCGTAGAAGCAGAGGGAAAATACTCTTCTGCCGGCGTTGCCGTTGCGGTCCTCCTTGCGCTCGGTGCGGCAGCCTTTGCAGTCAGGCGCAGCGCACCGCAGTTCAGGGCACGAACCGGCGTCGAACGCTGGCTGATGATCCTTCTGCTCGCCGCATCGCTGATCGCAATCCTGACCACGCTGGGCAGTCTGCTTTCCCTGCTTTTTGAAAGCCTGCGCTTCTTCAAGATGGTGTCGCCGACCGAGTTCCTCTTCGGCACACAGTGGAGCCCGCAGGTGGCGATCCGTGCCGACCAGGCCGGCTCGTCAGGAGCGTTCGGCTCCATCCCTCTGTTCTGGGGGACGTTCTTCATCGGCGCGATCATCGCCATGATTGTCGCAATTCCGCTTGGTCTGATGAGCGCTATCTGCCTCACGCAATATGCGCACCCACGCGTGCGTTCGTGGATGAAGCCGATGCTTGAGATTCTCGCCGGCATCCCGACAGTCGTTTACGGCTATTTCGCTGCGCTGACCGTGGCGCCAGCGGTCCGCGACTTTGGACTTGCGATCGGAGTGACTTCGGCCAGCAGCGAGAGCGCGCTGGCGGCCGGCCTCGTCATGGGCGTCATGATCATCCCCTTCATCAGCTCCATGGCCGATGACTCCATTGCGGCCGTCCCCCAGGCGATGCGGGACGGGAGCCTGGCGATGGGGGCGACGAAGTCGGAAACCATCCGCAGGGTCGTTCTTCCCGCCGCTCTCCCGGGTGTCGTCGGCGGCGTGCTGCTGGCCGTCAGCCGCGCAATCGGCGAGACGATGATCGTGGTGATGGCTGCTGGCCTGGCGGCGAACCTCACTGCGAACCCGTTCGCCAGCGTCACGACGGTCACTACGCAGATCGTGCAGTTGCTGACCGGCGACCAGGAATTCGACAGCGCCAAGACCCTCGCAGCCTTCGCGCTTGGTCTCGTGCTGTTCCTCATCACCCTGGTACTCAACCTCATCGCGTTAAGCGTGGTCCGGAAATATCGCGAAGCTTATGAATAGCCCCACCTCTCGCTGGACCGACGGATCCATGAATGCGCGTGTTCGGCGACGCTATGCGGCGGAGCGGCGCTTCCGCTTCGCAGGGCTGCTCGCAATCGGCCTGTCGATGCTGTTCCTCGCCATCCTGCTCGGCACCATGGCCACCAAGGGCCTGGGCGGCTTCATGCATTACGAGGCCGCCTTGCCCGTCGACTTTGCCAAGTCCGATTTATTCCTGGACGTCGCGACCTTGCGCGGACCGGGCAGAGAGCAGGCTGTCGCTGACGCCGACCTGGACAGCGTGATGTCGAAAGCTGCTGTCGCAGCTTACGGGCCAGGTGCTGCCGAAATGTTCGGTGGGGCAGCGGAACGCAGCTTTGGCCGGGCGTTGCTTGCGGACCCCTCGGCGTTGGAGCGGCCTTCGACATTCTGGCTACCCGTCGGCAGCCCAATCGACGTCGCAGCCAAGCATGACGGAGTTCCGGCCGCGGAGAAGCTGGTCGCCCAACTGGAGGCGAAAGACTCCCTGCGCCGCCGCTTCAATCTCGACTTCCTGACATCCTCCGATGCCACCGACCCCTCGGCCGTGGGCGTCTGGGGAGCGCTGAAAGGAAGCTTTCTCACGATCCTAGTGACGATGATCCTCGCCTTCCCGGTCGGTGTGCTCGCCGCTGTCTATCTGGAGGAGTTCGCCTCTCGGAACCGCTGGACCGATGCAATCGAGGTGTCGATCAACAATCTCGCCGCCGTGCCGTCGATCATCTTCGGCCTGCTGGGACTCGCAGTGTTTCTTGACGTGATGCATCTGCCGCGCTCGGCTCCGCTGGTCGGTGGTCTGACACTTGCACTGATGACCATGCCGGTCATCGTCATCGCGGGACGCAATGCCATCAAGTCGGTGCCACCGTCGATCCGCGACGCTGCATTGGGCGTCGGTGCGTCGAAGATGCAGGTTGTCTTCCATCACGTGCTTCCGCTCGCGCTGCCCGGGATCCTGACGGGGACGATCATTGGCATGGCGCGCGCACTGGGCGAGACAGCGCCGTTGCTGATGATCGGCATGCGCGCGTTCATCGCCACCCCGCCTAATGGGATCACTGATCCCGCCAGCGTTCTTCCCGTTCAGATCTTCCTTTGGTCGGACGAGGTTAGCCGGGGCTTCGTCGAGAAGACGAGCGCCGCGATTATCGTGCTGCTGCTGTTCATGCTTCTGATGAACGGCCTCGCCATCTATCTTCGTAACCGCTTCGAGCGCCGCTGGTAGGCTTGTGATGAAAGAGAAAATGCCATTGAACGCCACCACACCGGTGCCCACGGTCTCCGCAGCGATCAGCGCGGACGCTCAAGAGCAGGGACCATCCACCGCGAAGGAAACCCTTCCCGCCGAACCGGCCAATGAGCAGCGGCCCTTGGCGTGGGCGCCGGAAGTGCCAGCTGCGAATCGGGATGTACCGGAACCCGAAACTGACCGGCTCCCCAAGATGCGCGCCGAGGCAATCAGCGTCTTCTACGGTGAGAAGCAGGCGTTGAAGGATGTCTCGATCAACATTCACGACGACCGAGTTACGGCCTTTATCGGCCCATCGGGTTGCGGAAAGTCCACGTTCCTTCGGTGTCTTAACCGCATGAACGACACGATCCCGAACGCGCGAGTTACCGGCCGCATCGAGCTCGATGGGCACGACATCAACTCCTCGGCCATGGATGTAGTCCAGCTTCGCGCCCGCGTCGGGATGGTGTTCCAGAAGCCGAATCCATTCCCGAAGTCGATCTTCGAGAATGTCGCCTATGGGCCGCGTATCCATGGGCTTGCCGCCTCGAAGCTTGAACTCGCTGAAATCGTCGAGAAGTCGCTGAAGCGAGCTGGCCTTTGGGACGAGGTCAAGGATCGCCTAGCGGAGTCCGGAACTGCATTGTCCGGCGGGCAGCAGCAGCGCCTGTGCATTGCCCGGGCCATCGCAGTTGATCCGGAAGTGATCTTGATGGACGAGCCCTGCTCCGCGCTCGATCCCATTGCCACTGCCAAGATCGAGGAACTGATCCACGAACTGCGCGGCCGTTACGCGATCGCCATCGTGACCCACAACATGCAGCAAGCCGCGCGCGTGTCGCAGCGCACGGCCTTCTTCCACCTCGGCGAAATGGTCGAATACGGGAAGACCAGCGAGATATTCACGAACCCGCGCGAACAGCGCACCCAGGATTATATCACCGGCCGTTACGGCTGATCGGAGCATCGGAATGCAACAGACGACAGGCGGGCATACGCTCAAGGCGTTCGATCAGGACATCGATCGTCTGCGTGCCCTGATCAGCCAGATGGGCGGCCTTGCCGAACACGCCATTGGCGAAGCCATGCGCTGCCTCGTCCAGCGCGACATCGAAGGCGCGCAGCGCGTGGTCGAGAACGACAAGAAGCTCGATGCGCTCGAGATCGAGACCGAGCGGCGGGCGGTGCAGCTGATTGCGCTCCGGGCACCGATGGCCGGTGATCTGCGCGACGTTGTCGCCGCGCTGAAAATCTCGGGAGTGGTCGAGCGCATCGGTGATTATGCGAAGAACATCGCCAAGCGCGTTCCGCTGCTCGAGAATGTCGGCAAGATCGAGCCATTGTCATTGCTTCCGGAGATGGCGCGGATCGCAACGGGCATGGTGCACGATGTCCTTGACGCTTTCGTTGCGCGCGATGCTCAGGCCGCGCTCCGCGTCTGCGAGCGCGACCAGGCGGTTGACGATTTCTATGATTCGATCTTCCGCACGCTTCTCACGCACATGATGGAAAATCCGCACAACATCGGCCAGTCGGCGCATTTGCTGTTCGTCGCCAAGAACCTCGAGCGGGTCGGCGACCATGCGACTAACATCGCCGAGATGGTTTATTATGCCGCGACCGGCCAGCACATGGCCGACCGGCCCGGAAAGTCCCCGAGGTGAACGCGATGGCGAATACGCGCCTGCTCCTGGTCGAAGATGACCGCCCGCTGGCGGACCTCGTCACTTATCATTTCGAGCGCTCCGGCTACGACGTCACGCGCACCGGCG
>JBJMUK010000277.1:0-9877 GCA_045811225.1 Sphingomicrobium sp.
TGTGGCTGTTCTCGGTGTGGATCGACGATCCCTCGGCGAAATGGAATTGTTGCCCGTCGATGCTGAAGCGCACGTCACGGGTTGCAACGAGATGCATTTCGATGCGCGAAAGAATGTCGTTCCACCGCGCCTCGTGGCGGAAGGCGTCCACCGGGACATCGCCTTCCAGCTCCCGGTTGATGCGGTGAAGAAGGTTGAGGTTGAACCCCGCGGTCACGCCTTGCGGATCGTCATAAGCCGCGATCAGGCGCTCGACTGGCTTCACCCTGTCCATTCCGATGAGCAGCAGCGCTCCAGTGCCCAGCAGGTCGCGAAAGTGGCAGAGCAAAGTCGTGGCCGAGCGTGGGACGAAATTGCCAATGGTGGAGCCGGGGAAGAAGCCCAGTTTGGGAGAGCTGGCGATCTCGGTGGGAAGGTCGAACGGCCGCGTAAAGTCGGCGGTCACTGGAAAGACCGGAAGCGCGTGGAAGCGCTCGTCGATCTCCGCCGCGCTCAGCTCCAGATAATCGCCCGAAATGTCGACCGGCACATAGGCGGACGGCTGAATTGCGTTGAGGAGGATCGGCGTCTTGGTCTGGGACCCGGCGCCGAATTCCACTACCGCACAGCCCTGCGGAATCTGTCTTGCAACCTCCGGCATGATAGACTGCAGCAGGGCGGTCTCCGTTCGCGTCGGGTAATAGGAGGGGAGCCGAGTGATGTCGTCGAACAGTTCCGACCCGCGCTGATCGTACAGCCAGCGCGCAGGAACCGCGGGGATTGCCGCGGAAAGACCCACGAGCACATCCTTCCGGAAATCCAGAAGCTGCTGGTCAGCAGTCGCGAGCAAGGCGCAGCCCCGTGAACTGCCAGCGTGCGCTGGGCGGAAAGAAGTTGCGGTAGGAAGCGCGCGAATGCCCTCGGGGCGTTGCGCAGCTGGCGCCTTTCAGCACGAACTGCCCGCACATGAACTTACCGTTATATTCGCCGATTGCGCCTGCCGCCGGGGCGAATCCGGGGTACGCGGTGAAAGCACTTTGCGTCCATTGCCAGACGTCGCCGAAGAGGCCGCCACCCGGCTTCGGGATCACCGCCCCGACGTGATCTAGCTGGTTGCCGACGTGGCGGTCAGCGGAAGCGGCGAAGTCCTCCCACTCGAACTCGGTGGGCAGTCGCGCGCCTGCCCAGCGCGCGAAGGCATCCGCTTCGAAATAGCTGATGTGCGCCACCGGCGCGGCTTGGTCGATCTCCCGTCTGCCGCCCAAGGTAAAGACGGATCCGTCACCAGCCCAATATTGGGGCGCCGTGATATTTTCCCGCTGAGCCCAATCCCACCCCTCCGACAACCACAAAGATGCGGTGCGGTATCCGCCGTCGGTAATGAATTCCGCCCACTCCCTGTTTGTGATCGGGCGCCCCGCGATCGCATGGGGGTGCAGGATTGCCTCATGGCGTGGCCGTTCCGCGTCGAAGGCAAAGCCGAGTTCACGCGCTCCCACGTCGACCACCCCGGTGCGGCCGGGCTGAAAGGTCATGGGCTCTACGGCAAAGCAGCAAACGGGTCCCAACTCTCCAAAGGCGGGCTCCAACGGGTTGGCAGCGAACGTCGCCAGGATGTCGGTGAGGAACAACTCCTGATGCTGTTGCTCATGATGGATGCCAAGTTCGACGAGGTCGATGACGGTCCGAGAGAAACCCGGCAGCGCCTTCGCCAAGGCTTCGTCCACGTACTTTCGCCATTCCTGGATTCGACCGAGCGACGGGCGACTGAGCATGCCGCGCCGCGGTCGGGGGTGCCGGTCTCCCTCGCCCTCATAATAGGAGTTGAAAAGATAGCCGAACTGCTCATCGAACAGCCGGTAGCCGGGCACATGGTCGCGCAATATGAAGGTTTCGAAGAACCAGGTGGTGTGCGCCAAGTGCCACTTCGCGGGCGAGGCGTCCGGGAAAGGCTGGATCGTGGCGTCGGCGTCGCTCAGCGGTTGCGCAAGCGCGAGGGTCAGCTCACGGGTGCGCGCAAGCCGATCCGAGAGGGTCGGCGGATCTACCGCGTGGCGCCTGGTTGCCAGAGTACGTCCCCTCCATTATTCGCCGCCACGTAACGCGCCATGACGAACAGATGGTCCGAAAGCCGATTTAGATAAGCGAGAAGGTGCGGGTTCAACGCTTCCTGTTCGTTCAACGCCACCGCAGCTCGCTCCGCGCGGCGCACGACTGTTCGCGCATGGTGCAGGGTCGCGACGGCCACTGAGCCACTCGGAAGGATGAAGCTCGTCAGCGGGTCCAGATCCGCATTCATTGCGTCGATCTCCGCCTCCAGCCGCTCGCCTTGACTAGCGGTGATGCGGAGTGCGCCTTCGACCTCGCCCGGCGTTGCGACATCCGCACCCGCATCGAATAATTCGTTCTGGATGCGCAGCAGCTGCCGCGAACTCTCGTCATCCTCAAGATGCGCGAGCGCCAGCCCGATGGCTGCATTCGCCTCATCCACCTCACCGATGGCAATCATGCGAAGGCTCGACTTGCTGACCCGCGAACCGTCGACCAGACCCGCGCTGCCGGTGTCGCCGGTGCGCGTGTAGATCCGGTTGAGCTTG
Source organism: Sphingomicrobium sp. (assembly GCA_045811225.1). GTDB lineage: Bacteria > Pseudomonadota > Alphaproteobacteria > Sphingomonadales > Sphingomonadaceae > Sphingomicrobium. The sequence continues at coordinate 2,577 of JBJMUK010000277.1, forward strand.
ACCATTAGCGGCCGGAAGCAACCAGCAGGATCAGCGCGACGAGCAGGATTGCGACGCCCTGGAACAGGACGCGCTTGCGCATCCAGTCCTGTTGTTGTGCCCCGGTTGTGTCCTTGCCGGATGCCATCGCCATGACTCCGCGAACCAGGACGTACGCAACCGCTCCCATGGCGGCGACCAGCAGGATGATGAGCAAGGCGTTCATTGGCCCTATTTAGGCGCTCGCCAGCCGAAAACCACCCGGCAGAGAGCCGGTAGCAAGCTCGGCCGCCAGCGAGGGGCCGTTGACTCCGCTTTGCCGCATCGACTGCAGTGTGGGGGCGAGGTCGCGCTTGGCCAGACGCCTGCCATCGGCGTGGACGACGAGGTCGTGGTGGAGATAGCCTGGCTCCGGCAGTCCAAGCAGTCGCTGCAGCAGCCGCTGGATTGGGGTGGAGGAACGCAGGTCCGCCCCGCGGACCACCAACGTCACACCGCTGGCCGCATCGTCGACTACGCAGGCGAGATGGTATGCGGCAGGCGCGTCTTTCCGGGCCAGAATGGCATCGCCGATGTCCGATTCTGCCGTTTCAAAGGTCGCTCGACCTTCCCGCCAGGTCGGCAGTCCGGCGATCGCAAGCCCCTTCGCGCTGTCGAGCCGCCAGGCGTGCGGCGTCGACGCACGGCGCTCCGGATCGTCCGGCAACCCGCGACAGGTCCCTGGATAGCAGAGGGCGGGATCGCCATGAGGCGCTGCAACGGACTGGGCGATGTCCGCCCGGGTGCAGAAACAGGGATAGATTAAGCCTTGGTCATGCAAGCGCTCCAGTGCCTCTGCGTACGCCTGAGTGCGCCGGGACTGAACCAGCGGCCCTTCGTCGCTGACGATCCCGAGCCAACGCAGGTCTTCATCGATGCCCGCCACATATTCCGGACGGCAGCGACCCTGGTCCAGGTCCTCGATCCGGAGGAGGAAGCGGCCCGTGCTTGCGCGTGCCACCGAGTGACCGAGAACCGCACTGTAGGCATGTCCGAGGTGCAGCCGGCCAGTGGGCGACGGGGCGAAGCGCGTGATCATCTTTCGCCGTGTTGCCGAAAGGACTCTTGACCGCGAGTCGTTGAAAGTGCTGTCATGACCATGTCACGTCGGGTTGGCATCCGATGCGTCACAAGGGAAGACGGGCCGGCGCCCTCTCCTCCTTGCGTGCGACGGGGCCGGAGAGCTGCAGTTCGGACCGACCGAACGGAAGGCTTGCGCGCTCGTGTATCATCCGGACCTCATTCGCCATCCCGACAGCTGCCCGGCGCTCGTCCTGAACGCCGACTACACACCACTCTCATATTACCCGCTGAGCCTGTGGCCGTGGCAGACGGCAATCAAGGCCATGTTCCTTGAGCGCGTCGACGTCGTCGCGCTTTACGACCGGGAAGTGCACAGCCCCAGCCGCGCGCTCAAGCTGCCGTCGGTGATTGCGCTTCGTCAATTTGTCCGGCCGAATGAATATCCGGCATTCACCCGGTTCAACCTGTTCCTTCGCGACCGCTTTCGCTGCGTCTACTGCGGCTCACACAAGGAGCTGACCTTCGATCATGTCGTGCCGCGGGCCCAGGGCGGCCGCACGACTTGGGAGAACGTGGCAACCGCCTGTGCGCCTTGCAACCTCAAGAAGGGTGGGCGGACCCCCATGCAGGCGCACATGCACATCGAACGGGAACCGATCCGACCCACGAGCTGGCAGTTGCAGGACCATGGCAAGGGGTTTCCACCCAACTATCTGCACGATAGCTGGCGCGATTATCTCTACTGGGACGTCGAACTGGAGGCTTAGAGCTCCGCGAGATATTCCCGGACCTGCGCGCCGATGTCGCCCCGCTGGAGCGCCAGAGCCAGTGTCGCCTTCACGTAGCCGAGCCGATCGCCGCAGTCGTGGCGGACGGCGTCAACCTTCACCGCGTGAAACGGCTGGTCCCCAATCAGCTTGGCCATTGCATCGGTGAGCTGGATTTCCCCGCCCGCGCCGGTTTCTTTGGCGTCGAGGATCGTCATCACTTCGGGCTGGAGGATGTAGCGTCCGATCACCCCGAGACGCGAAGGTGCAACCTCGGGGTTCGGCTTTTCGACCAGTCCCCGAACTTCGGTCAGGGTTCCGTCCTGTGCGCCGGGAGTGACAATGCCGTAGCTGCCGGTCTTTTCCGGGGCGACTTCCTCGGCGCAGACGATGTTACCACCGACCCTGTTATAAGCTTCGACCATCTGGGCAAGCGCACCAGGCGTCCCGGCCATGAGGTCATCCGGAAGGAGCACCGCGAACGGCTCATCGCCTACAATGTGTCGGGCGCACCAGACGGCGTGGCCAAGCCCGAGCGGTTGTTGCTGCCGAACGGTAATGAGTTCGCCCGGTGTCGTGCGCGATGACTCCAGCACGTCCAGGCTCTTGCCCTTGCCGGTGAGGGCCGCCTCAAGCTCGAAACCCATGTCAAAATAATCGACCAGGCTCGATTTGCCTCGGCCAGTCACGAAGATGAGTTGTTCGATCCCCGCTTCCCTAGCTTCGTCCACTGCATATTGGATCAGCGGCCGATCGATAACGGTCAGCATTTCCTTGGGCATGGTCTTGGTGGCAGGCAGGAGACGCGTACCAAGCCCCGCGACCGGGAACACGGCTTTGCGAACGGGTTTGATCATTGGTCCTCGACGGGTCCTTTGTCTTGCGACGATGAGGTTGCGGGCTGAGCCTCCCCCTCGATCGTGGGAGCGGCACCGCCATCCGGCGGCGGAAGGTCAAAGCGGTCGGGCTCCCGAGGTTCCGAGCGGCGCATCAATTCGTCGATCCGCTTGGGCCGGGCAACGTCCGGAATGTCCAGAAGCTCTTCAGGCGTCGGCGTTGCCTTAGCCATCTTCGGCTTGACCGGAAGCGACTGGCCGGGCGCGGGCTGAAGCGGCGCCACTTTTCCACAAGCGACGAGCAAGAGGGCCGTCAGGAGTGCAAGGGTCCGCTTCACGGCCGCTGTTTGCGCACTGCAGCGATGGCTTCGCGGACCTTCGACGGCGCAGTGCCCCCGAACGAAGTCCGGGAGGCCACGGACGATTCGACCGAAAGGACTCGCAATGCGTCTTCGGTGACGCGTGCATCGATCGACTGAAGGTCGGAAAGGCTCAAGGCGTCCAGCGCCACTTGCCTGCTGTCGGCCAGGGCGACGGCTCGGCCGGCGATGTGATGGGCCTCACGGAACGGCACATCTGCCTTCGAGACAAGCCAGTCGGCGAGATCAGTGGCAGTCGCATGACCCGCCGCCGCGACAGACCGCATCCTGTCCGTGCGGAAATCAATGTCGGCAATAAGTCCGGCGCTGGCCCGGAGAGAGATGACAAGCAGGTCGTGGGCGTCGAACAGGGGCGGCTTGTCGTTCTGCAAGTCCTTCGAATAAGCGAGCGGCAGGCCCTTCAGCAGGACCAGTAAGGCGACAAGATCGCCCATTATCCGTGCCGAATGCCCGCGCACCAGTTCGGCGGAATCGGGGTTCCGCTTGTTGGGCATGATCGACGACCCGGTCGACCACGCATCCGGCAGCGCCACGAAGGAGAAGGGCTGCGACGCCCACAGCACGATCTCTTCCGAGAGGCGTGACAAGTGCACGGAGCACAGGGCTGCGGCGTGGAGATAATCGACTGCGAAATCCCGGTCCGATACCGCGTCCAGGCTGTTCGCCGTCGGTGCATCGAAGCCCAGCGCCTTCGACGTTGCATCGCGGTCGATCGGAAACCCCGTCCCCGCGAGGGCGGCAGAACCGAGCGGCGACTCGTTCATGCGCCTGCGCGCATCAACGAAGCGGCTGCGGTCACGGGCGAGCATTTCGCGATAGGCCATCAAGTGGTGGCCGAGTGTCACCGGCTGAGCGGATTGCAGGTGAGTGAAGCCGGGCATGATGCTGTCGGCATGCTCTTCGGCGCGGGCCAGCAAAGCGGCTTCCATCTCATCGATGGCGGCGACAACCTCGTCGATGCAGGCCCGAACGAACAGCTTGAAGTCGGTAACGACTTGATCGTTGCGGGAACGGGCGGTGTGGAGCCGCCCCGCCGCAGGTCCGATCAATTCGCCGAGACGGTGCTCGACATGCATGTGGATGTCTTCAAGCGCGACGTCCTCCACCAGGCCGCCGGCGGCATATTCCGACGCGATCTTGGCCAGTCCGGCGTCGATCTGACCGGCGTCCTCAGCGGACAGGACGCCTTGGCTTGCCAGCATCGCGGCATGGGCGCGGCTGCCGTCGATGTCGTGGGGCCACAACCGCTTGTCGAGGGAGATTGAGCAATTTATCTCCCGCATCAGTTCGGCCGGCCCGCCTGAAAAGCGTCCGCCCCACATTTGATTGGAGTTGCCGGTGCGGCTGATCTTCTTGCTCCTCGCCGTGATGGCAATCGCGGGCTGCGATACGCAAAAGGCCCAAAAGCAGCAAGGAGCGGCTGGGAACGAGGCGGCGGCGACGGCGGACAGCGGGTTCAGCAAGGGTCTGGACCGAAGCCGCAAGGGCAGCCCGCTGCCGGATGTGCAGCTGATCGACGCCGATCACGACCCAGGCGCGCTGAGCGAACTGAAGGGCGAGCCGATCCTGGTCAACCTGTGGGCCAGCTGGTGCATCCCTTGCGTGAAGGAACTTCCCACCTTGCAGGCGCTCGGTAAACAAGCGGGAATGCCAAGCGTGGTTGCGGTGTCCCAGGACATGGGCCCGCGCAGTTCGGTCGATGCCTTTGTGAAGCAGCACAAGCTCGACGAGCTGGAAGTCTGGCAGGACTCAAAGATGGAATTGTCGGACGCGCTTGGAGTGCAGGTGCTGCCCACCTCGATCCTGTACGATGCGGAGGGCAAGGAGGTCTGGCGCTACACCGGTGATCTCGACTGGACCGGCGCTGAGGCGGCTAAGCTGCTCGCGGAAGTGAAGGCCCCCGCGAAAAGCTGAACGGCCGCCCGTCGATGGCTGCGAGGCCAAGCGCGATCAGGCCAAGACCGCCAAAATCGCGAGCGTGAAGCGATTCGCCGAGGAATAGCCCGCCCAGGAGGATCGCCGTCGGCGGGACGAGGATCGGCACCAGCAGCGCGTTGCTTGCACCGGACGTCTCGATCAGCCGGAAATAGAGCACGTAAGCGAAGGCCGTGCAGACGAGCGACAGGCCCAGGATCGCACCCCAGGCGGCCAAGGGCGGGAAAGCGGCCGTCCACGGTTGATCGATCACCAGCGCCAATGGAAGCATGACAACTGCCGACATGGTGAGCTGACTGGATGTGACGGTCAGGGCGCTGATGCCCATTCGCTTGAACCGCCGGGCATAGACGCCCGCCACCGCGTAGGAAAATGCGCCGAACAAGCAGGCCAGTTGGGCGATCAGCCCCGTTCCGAAGTTCCCGAGAAGGGCAGGGCCTATCATCAACGCCACGCCGCCAATTCCAAGCATCACGCCGAACAAGCGGCCGCGGCTCAGCTTCTCGTCATCAGTGTAGAGGTGCGCGAGCAGCACGCCCCACAGCGGGGTCGTCGCATTCAGGATCGAGGTAAGACCGCTGGCGATCTGCGTGTTGGCCCAGGCGAACAGCAGGAACGGCAGCACATTGTTGAGCACGGCCACCACCAGCATCGGTCCGATCACAGCCCGAGGAACGACGCTGCGTTCACCGCGCAAGGTTGTGAAGGCGAGCAGCGCCGCAGCAGCGATCGTCACACGGAGCCAGACGAACGTCAGCGGCGCGACATGCGTCACAGCCACCTTGATGAAGAAGAAGGAGCCGCCCCAGATGACGGCAAGGAACAGCAAGATGCCCCACTCGCGCGAGCCCATGGTCTGGTTGATCATGTATACGCCATGGCCTGCCGCCGGTCCGGCAGCATCCCGCAACTTGCCCTCGAATGGATCTGCTTCTGCCATAGGCCGGACTTACAGGGTCGGCGGTGGGGCAGCGAACAAAAGCCCTGCAAGAGGGCATAAGTTACGCTTATGGACTTCGGTCAGTCCCGAAGCAGTTCATTGATGCTGGTCTTGGACCGCGTGCGCTCATCGACACGCTTCACGATCACGGCGCAGGCAAGTGACGGGCCGCCGTCTCTGGCAGGAAGGGTTCCGGGCACCACGACAGAATAAGCGGGCACACGGCCGTAGATGACTTCGCCTGATGCACGATCGACGATCTTGGTCGAGGCGCCAAGGAAGACGCCCATCGAAATGACCGCGCCCTGTTCCACCACCACGCCTTCCGCGACTTCCGATCGAGCGCCGATGAAGCAATCGTCCTCAATGATGACCGGACCGGCCTGCAGTGGCTCAAGCACCCCACCGATCCCGGTACCGCCGGAAATGTGCACGTTCTTGCCGATCTGCGCGCAGCTGCCGACCGTCGCCCAGGTGTCGACCATCGTGCCTTCCCCCACTCGTGCCCCGATGTTGACGAAGCTGGGCATCAGCACCGCGCCCGGCGCGATAAAGGCGCCACGGCGGACGATTGCGCCGGGAACGGCGCGGAACGCTGCCGCTTCGAACTGCTGCGGGGCCCAGCCAGCGAACTTGGACGGGACTTTGTCCCACCAGCTGGCACCACCCGGAGCGCCCGAAATCATCTCCATCGGGTTCAGGCGGAACGACAGTAACACTGCTTTCTTCAGCCATTGGTGCACCGTCCAGGCGCCATCCCGCTTTTCGGCGATCCGAAGTTCACCGGAATCGAGGAGGGACAGCGCTGACTCGACCGCCTGCCGAACGTCGCCGGTGGTGCCTGCGCCGATCAAGTCCCGCTGGTCCCAGGTCTGTTCGATGATGGTCTGCAGTTCGCTCATGCTTCTTCCCTCAGGATGGACTCCAGCCATTCGCCGACGTCGGCAATCCGGTGGTCTATGTGGGCCGGGTCGGCACCGTGATTGCCGCGCTCGGAGCCGTTGTCGACCCATACAGTCGTCATGCCCATGTCTTTTGCAGGCTTCAGGTTCTGCGCCATGTCTTCGACTAGCACCGCGTGGCGGGGCTCGATGCCGAACCGTGCGCACAACAAGGCATAGCCGTGGGGGTCCGGCTTGGGACGAAGCTCGCTCGCGTGGATGTCGTGCAGATCGTCGAAATGGTCGTGCACGCCGATCGCGTGCAGCACGCGCCGTGCATAAGGTGCATCGCCATTAGTGAAGACGAACTTGCGCCCCGGCAGCCGCGCCAGGCCGGTCGAAAGCCGGGCGTCGCTTGCTACCAGGTCGAGCGGAATGGCGTGCACGTCGTCCAGGAAGTCGTGCGGATCGATCCCATGGTCCTTCATCAGTCCCGCAAGCGTCGTCCCATGGGTGTGGAA
>JBJMUK010000278.1:0-2974 GCA_045811225.1 Sphingomicrobium sp.
TTCAAGCCCATCGCCCAGGCCATGCTGCAGGGCCTCGGCTGCGACCCGCACCTGCTCGACGACAGGCTCACCGGCACCAACTTCGGCCTGCGGCTCAACTACTACCCGCCGATGACCGAGGAGCAGGCGCGCTCCGGCGCCGGGCGGCTGCTCGGGCACGAGGACGTGGACCTGTTCACGATCCTGCCCGCGACCCGAACCGACGGGCTGCAGGTCTGGAACCATCACTCGGGGCGCTGGGTGCGGATGCAGGCGCCGCCGGGTTCGATCATCATCAATACCGGCGACTATATGCAGCGCATCACCAACGATCGGCTGCCGTCAACCACGCATCGCGTCGGCAAGCCGACCGACGGGTCGCACCTGGCCCGCGCGCGCGTGTCCTTCCCGACCAACGTCTATCTGTGGGAAGACGAGGTGCTCGACGTTCTGCCCGGCCTCGGCCCGCCTCGATACGAGCCGATCAAGGCGATCACCTTCCACAGTCGAAGCACGAGCAAGTTCTACGGCGACGGTTATGCCGTGGAGAGCGGCTCGTAGGTCCGCCATCGCCCGCGTACGAGCGGAGGCACTTCGAGCATAAGGACCGTCGGGCGTTTACGCTCTGGCAGCACCGCTCGTGCTAATCGCCACTGGCGATGGCAACTTCCATACCCACCACTCACGAACGTGATCCTCATGCCGACCGCCGCGCCTATCCGCGCGTCCCGGTGGCCTTGCCGGCGTTCCTTCAAGCCAACGGAGAGCGTCACGCCGTCCATATCGTCGACCTGTCTGCCGGCGGCGCGAAGCTGAATTGTCCGGCGACTCTTGCGACCGGGACGGCGGTCATATTGGACTGCGGGACGATCGGCCGTTCGGCGGTGGTCCGGTGGCAAAACGCGGGGCTCGTGGGCCTGTGCTTCGACAGCGAGCTGGACGAGCGGGACGTTTCCTCGCTGATGGAGCGGTCGAAAGCGCTGGAAGCCTGGAGGAAGGCACGGGACTGACCTGCCTTCGGCCTGAGCAGAATCGCCGCGATCCTCGCGGTTCTCGACTGGTTCCTCAGGAACCATCTCGGACGATTAGCTGAAGGCGAAAGCCAGCGCTCCGCCGACAACGAAAAATGTCAGGATGACGGGCATGGACCTGCTTAGCCAGTGGCGGCTGAGTGTTTGGTCGCTCATGGGAACACCTCTCTATGACGCTGCGAGCCCGGGCCGTTTTACGACGCCTCGGTCACATCAAAATTTCAGTTGTCGGAAACACGTAATGGGGCTCATCCCGGGCAACGGCGACAGACGTCGCTCACCGCTGCCCGGGATCGCCCCCAACGCGACTAGAAGATCAGGCGGAAGGAAGCCCGCCTACTTGATCGCCTAGATGGTCTGGAGATTTAGAGCGCAGGGCTGACGCTGGTCATTCGTGCCCACGTCATAGGACAGGCGCTGGCCGATCGTCGGGGGAGTGTCCTTGCCCCACGAAATGGCGGCCCGCTCGAAGCGAAGGGCGTCGCCGCCGGTTTCCGGCTTGATTTCGCCGTGGCCCTGGACGGTGTCGAATGACTTTACGGTTCCAAAAAACTTCATGGTGAGTTCCTTTGTTGGCGCGCGCCAGGATCGGCAGGCGCCGCTAGGAGACGTTAAAGAAGGAGGAAGGTGCGACTTAGCGCCAAAAAACCGTCGATGCCGACTGGTAGCGACGACTTAGATAGGGCGGAAGTTATACAAATTCAAGAGTAAATCGTCGTACGTTTAAAAGAATTCTTCACAAATGGGCTTGTCTAGTATTTTAGCAATATTCTCGGTGATTACCTTTTACTAGGAGCGGACTCGTCTTGTTTTGTTGATCGCACCACGGCCTGCGGGCCAGGCAAACTACCGAAATTGCTGATGAAGACGGTGCCAGGAGTGCTATGGTCTCCCGAGAGCAGGCCAAGAGGTGGCTTCTTCTGCGCTGCCGTGCGATGCTCCGATCGCCGGAGGGCCCGCGTCGTGACTCAGTCAGTGCTACTCGTCGTCGTGACCGCCCTCGTCACCTGGTTCGTCATGCGTTGGGCGAGGTCGGTGCCCACTCGTCCCAAATCGCTGTCCTCTGAGGAACGGGAAGCCGGCCGGGCCAAGGACATCGGCACTCAGCTGGACGGCGCGCGCGATCGAGCGAGCCTGGTTGAAGTGGAGCGGAACAAGCTGGCTCTCGCGAAAGCGGTGAAAGCGGCGCTGTGGGTGACCGAAGCCAGGCTGAACGTCGCCGTCCCCGAACTCCTGAAGCTGGCGCAGCTGTGGGTCGGGCAGTCAGAGGTCGGCGGCAAGAAGTGGGACCCGCCCGCAGGAGTTACCCAGATCGAGGGGCAGGACGATCCAAGATCACCGTGGGCCGCTTGGTCTTTCAACGATCACCATTGGCGCATCGAGGCCCAGTGGCGCCCCTCCATTCTCCCCGAAGAAATCGAGGAGGACATTGGCACGTGCAAGGTCTTCCTCGACCATGAGGTGGTGCTCGACATGACGATCAGCAGCAAAGACCGCCAAGTGATGTGGATCGATGCTCTGACGGTTGGGCCGTGGGTCTCGGACCTGCTCGCATTTGCGGGCGTGCAAACGTCCGACGCACAGGCGCGGTCAAGCGCACGATCGGCGCGCACGAATCAAGATCGGGCCGACAAGATCCACTGGTCCTAGGCTCGCTGTCGCTAGCGTCCGCTTTCGACCCAAAGCGGACATTGGCGGGTGAATGGCAGAACGGCCTTATGAGCGACGCAGAGAAGGTTGTCAGCGAGATCACGGCCGCGTTCCCTGCTCGACGGCCTGCTCCTTTCGAACCGATGGTGAACAGTATCAACGGCGACGAGCCTGCGCTCACCGCCGCCGCTTTTGCTGACAAGGATGACTGGACTAACCTTGACTGGAAATGGCTAGACGAAGCGGCTGACGGTTGGGCGTCGGCAATGTCTTTCCTTTCGGATGAGGCGGCGTGTTTCTACATTCCTGCCTAT
>JBJMUK010000279.1:0-3775 GCA_045811225.1 Sphingomicrobium sp.
AGCAGCGACGACGTTTCGACGGCGCGCACCAGCAAGACTGTCGACAGCCGTGCGTTCGATGTGAAGACGGACGAGTCGCGCGACGCGCTTCTCACCGAATTTGGCAAGGACACGCTCCGCGACCGCTACCTGCTGCCGGGCGAGAACTACCAGGACCTCTTCGCGCGCGTCGCTTCCGCCTATGCCGACGACCAGGATCATGCGCAGCGGGTGTACGATTACATCTCAAAGCTGTGGTTCATGCCGGCGACGCCTGTGCTGTCGAACGGCGGGACGGGCCGTGGCCTTCCCATCAGCTGCTATCTCAACAGCGTGTCGGACAGCCTCGACGGGATCGTCGGGACTTGGAACGAGAATGTCTGGCTGGCGTCCAAGGGCGGCGGGATCGGCACCTATTGGGGCAATGTCCGCGGCATCGGCGAACCGGTCGGCCTTAACGGGAAGACCAGCGGAATCATTCCGTTCGTACGCGTGATGGACAGCCTGACGCTGGCGATCAGCCAGGGATCGCTGCGCCGCGGATCGGCAGCCTGCTACCTCGACATCAATCATCCCGAAATCGAGGAATTTCTCGAGATTCGGAAGCCAAGCGGCGACTTCAACCGTAAGGCGCTCAACCTGCACCATGGCGTACTGATCACCGATGAGTTCATGGAAGCGGTCCGTGCAGGCGCCGAGTTCGTCCTGCGCAGCCCGAAGGACGGTTCCGAACGCGGTAAGGTCGACGCCCGCTCACTGTTCCAGAAGCTGGTCGAAACCCGCCTCGCAACGGGTGAGCCCTACATCATCTTCATCGACCAGGTGAACCGGTCGATGCCGAAGCACCACCGCGACCTGGGCCTGAAGGTCACGACCTCCAACCTCTGCTCGGAGATCACGCTTCCGACCGGCACCGACCATCTCGGCGCTGACCGCACCGCCGTTTGCTGCCTGTCGTCGCTGAACCTCGAGACGTGGGACGAGTGGAAGGGCGACAAGGTCTTCATCGAAGACGTGATGCGCTTCCTCGACAATGTGCTGAGCGACTATATTGCTCGTGCGCCGGACGAAATGGCCCGCGCAAAGTATAGCGCGGAGCGCGAGCGCAGCGTGGGCCTCGGCGTGATGGGCTTCCACTCCTTCCTGCAGGCGCGCGGCCTTCCGTTCGAAGGGGCAATGGCGAAGAGCTGGAACCTGAAGATCTTCAAGCATATCCGCGCGCAGGTGGACGAGGCATCGATGATGCTCGCGAACGAGCGCGGACCGTGCCCGGATGCGGCCGACATGGGCGTCATGGAGCGCTTCAGCTGCAAGATGGCGATTGCGCCGACGGCTTCGATCTCGATCATCTGCGGCGGCACCAGCGCCTGCATCGAGCCGATCCCGGCCAACATCTACACTCACAAAACCCTGTCGGGCAGCTTCTCGATCAAGAACCCCTATCTTGAGAAGCTCCTCAAGGAGAAGTCGAAGGACAGCGCCAACGTCTGGAATTCGATCCTGGAACAGGGCGGCTCGGTCCAGCACCTCGACTTCCTGACGCAGGAAGAGAAGGACACGTACAAGACCAGCTTCGAGATCGACCAGCGCTGGCTGATCGAACTTGCGGCAGACCGCACCCCGTACATCGACCAGGCGCAGTCCTTGAACCTCTTCATCCCGGCGGACGTCGACAAGTGGGACCTGCTGATGCTTCACTTCCGCGCGTGGGAACTGGGCATCAAGTCGCTCTACTATCTCCGGTCCAAGTCTGTGCAGCGCGCCGGCTTCGCTGGCGGGGTCGAGGCGGACAACACGCCCGACCTCAAGGAAATCCAGCTCGCCAGCACGACGGACTATGACGAATGTCTGGCCTGCCAGTAGTCGAGGAAGGGCCTGCGCCGCGCCGCGCCGGCCCGTCCGCCGCACATAAGCGGCGGCTCCTTGTTCGCCGGGTGATCCTGTCCGGCCTGATCCTCGCGCTTACCATGTGGCTGATCGGCGCGGCTCAGGCCGAAAGTTCAGGCCCGGTTGAGCGGATCCTCCTGCGGGTCCTCGCGGCTTTGCTTCCGATCCACCTTTTCTTCTGGCAGCTGGAAGGCATTCGGCTGATCGACCGGGCGCGCAAACTGGCTAAGCCACTGGCAATTGCGGTCGCTTATCTCGCGCTCGCATCCAGCCCAATGGTGCTCTATCCGCTCGGCCTGCTCGCAGTCGTGGTCTCGCTGTTCGGTGGGGGTGGAGCCGCAGCGCCAGCACTGGCCGTCACTGGCACGCTCATGCTCTCGCCAATCATCGCGATCATTCTCATCGCACTGATGTTCATGACGAGCAGGCACGGCCGATGAGCATTTCCGAAACCGTCGAACTGCTGGTTGCAATCGCGCTCATCGTCGGTGCGGTTTTCCTGTACCGCAAGCGCGGCAAGGAGGATCCTCGACATGGCAGTCAGACTGCCGTGCTGATGCTCGCAATCGGAGCGATCATGGCCATCCACGCGCTCGGCCTGTTGGAAATAACCGGCCTTGGAATGCGCGGATGAACACATTGTTCGTAGTAGTCGGCGCGATTGCAGTGCTTGTTGGGCTCACCATGCTGGTGAAGGGCGTCCGCAGCGGTGTCGAAGCGCGGCCCCGCAACATGGCTCTGCTGATCGCTGGAATGATGATGACCGCTTTTGGACTTGTGCTTGGCGGCTTTGCAATCGGCTATGCGACCACCGGCCCGCTCGACCTCAACGCCGCGGCGGTAGCGCAATGACCGGCCACATCTTCACCTTACTGGCCCCTTGCCATTCCAACGCACCTGAGCTTGTAGTTGCGAATCATTCGCAACAAAGGAATAGCGTTCATGCGTAGGTGGCACCGCTGGCTCTCGGTCATTTTCGGCGTCTTCATGCTTTGGATCGCCGCGACGGGCGTGCTCAGCCAGGTCGGATCGCTCGTCAACAAGGGCGGGTTCGAAGCTGCCCGGCCGGCCCCGGGCGCGGCGCTGCCAGGTGTCCCCGCCGACTTCAAGTGCCCGGAAACGATGATTTGCCGTGCCAAGCCGGCGCCGAGCGCGTGGAACGTCGGCCTGCTCCATCACCTCCATTCGGGCGAGCAGTTCGGCCCGGCCGGAGTGATCATCTCGATCCTGTCGGGCCTGTCGCTGCTGTTCTTCGCCTTCTCCGGCCTCTGGATGTACATCCAGATGTTCCGCGCCCGCTCGCGTCGGGAACGGCAGAGTCAGAGCCGGTTCTTCTGGGGATAGACGTGTATTTCCAGACCCTCTCGCACGCCGGACTTCGGGTCGTCGCCGCAGGCAAGGAGCTTGTGTGCGACCCTTGGGTCGTCGGCAGCACCTATTGGCGCAGCTGGTGGAACTACCCGCCGGTGCCGGAGGGTCTGGTCGCAAGCCTCGAGCCCGATTTCATCTACCTGACCCACCTGCACTGGGATCATTTTCAGGCGGCATCGTTGCGCCGCTTCTCTCCGGACACGCAGGTGCTGGTCCCGTTCGACCGGTACGAGCGCATTGTCCGCGATCTCAAGGCCGTGGGCATGCACAATGTCCGCGAGCTTCGCCATGGCGAGCGGTTTGAGCTTTCGCCGGGCTTCGCCATCACCTCCTATCATTTCGCGCCATTCGTTACCGACAGTGCGCCGGTGATCGAGGCGGAAGGCGTGACCTTGTTCAACGCCAATGACGCGAAGCTCGCCGGCGCGCCGCTGAGGCAGATCCTGAACCGCCACCCCCAAATCGACTTCTGCTTCCGCAGCCACAGCTCGGCCAATCCGCGCGCCTGCTACCATACGACGGACGCGCCGGAGCCGGA
>JBJMUK010000280.1:0-26839 GCA_045811225.1 Sphingomicrobium sp.
GTGCGAGCAATAGGCATAGACGTCGGTCGCCCCCTGGCTCTTGAGCGCGGCGGCAGCATTGCACAGGGTCCCGGCCGAATCGACGATGTCGTCGACCAGGATGCAGCAGCGCCCCTCGACGTCGCCGATGATGTTCATCACCTCGGACTCGCCGGCGCGCTCGCGGCGCTTGTCGACGATCGCCAGCGGCGCGTTGCTCAGCCTTTTGGCGAGCCCGCGCGCGCGGACGACGCCGCCGACGTCGGGCGACACGACCATCAGGTTGCGGTTGGAAAAGCGCGCCTGGATGTCCGCGGCGATCACCGGCGCGGCGAAGAGGTTGTCCGTCGGGATGTCGAAGAAGCCCTGGATCTGGCCGGCGTGCAGGTCGATCGACAGGACTCGGTTGGCGCCCGCGGTGGTGATCAGGTTGGCGACGAGCTTCGCGGAAATGGGCGTTCGGGGCCCGGGCTTCCGGTCCTGCCGGGCATAGCCGAAATAGGGGAGCACGGCCGTGATCCGCTTGGCCGACGCGCGGCGGAGCGCATCGATGCAGATCAGGAGCTCCATCAGATTGTCGTTCGCCGGATAGCTTGTCGACTGGAGGACGAAGACGTCCTCGCCGCGGACGTTCTCGTGCACCTCGACGAAAATCTCCTCGTCGGCGAAGCGGCGGACGCTCGCTTCGGTCAGCGGCAGCTCGAGATAATCCGCAATGCTCTTGGCGAGCGGCGGATTGCTGTTGCCCGCAAGCAGTTTCATCTCGGCTCCCCGGCTTTCGCGTTTCAACGCGCCTTAGCCAGCCGCCGGGCGGTTCGCAAAGCAAAGCTTCCCGTCTAAAGCGCTCGGCATGACGGACCGGCTGACCATAGCGCTCGCCCAGATGAACCAGCGTGTCGGCGACCTCGGAGGCAATGCCGAAGCGATCCTCGCGATGCGCGGGAAAGCGGCCGGCGCGGACCTGCTGATGGTTCCGGAACTTCAGCTGACCGGCTATCCGCCCGAGGACCTGGTGCTGAAGCCCGAGTTCGTCCGGCGGACGATGGAGGCTGCCGAGCGGCTGGTCGACGCGACTTCGACTGCGGGACCGGCCCTCCTGTTCGGCTCGATCCATCACGAGGCGGGCCAGAACTACAACGTGATGATCCTCGCCGAGGATGGCCGCGTGCTGGCGCGCACGCTCAAGCGCGAGCTCCCCAACTACGGCACGTTCGACGAGAAGCGCGTGTTCGCGTCCGGGCCGCTGCCCGAGCCGATCCTCTTCAAGGGTGTGAAGATCAGCGTCCCGATCTGCGAGGACATCTGGCAGGATTCAGTCTGCGCGCATCTCGCCGATGCTGGCGCGGACCTCCTGCTGGTCCCCAACGGCAGCCCCTACGAGCTCGACAAGGACGACAAGCGTGAATTGCTCGTCCGTTCGCGCGTCACAATGACGGGCCTGCCGCTCGCCTATCTGAACCGCGTCGGCGGCCAGGACGAGCTGGTGTTCGACGGCTCGTCGTTCATCATGCATCCAGACGGGGAGCGGGTGGTGCAGTTCCCCGACTGGGAAGAGAAGCTCATCCTCACCGAATGGCAACGCGAGGCCGACGGCTGGCGGTGCGCGAGCCGCGAAACCCATGACCTCGATCCCTTCCCCGAGGACGTCTACCGCGCGATGATGGTGGGCCTCGGCGACTATGTCGCGCGCAACGGCTTCCCCGGCGTGATCCTCGGCCTCTCGGGCGGGATCGACAGCGCTCTGTCGGCGGCCATTGCGGTCGATGCGCTCGGCGCTGACAGGGTGTGGGGCGTGATGCTCCCGTCGAAATATACGGGCGAGGAGAGCCTCGAGGACGCACGGGAGTGCGCCCGCCTGCTCGGCTGCCGTCATGACGTCATTTCGATCGAGCGCGGAGTGGACGCGTTCGACGAGGCGCTTGCGCCGCACCGCGCCGGGAACCAGCCCGGTCTCGCCGAGGAGAACATCCAGTCGCGCCTTCGGATGGTGACGCTGATGGCGCTTTCCAACCGGTTCGGGCCGATGCTCCTCACCACCGGCAACAAGAGCGAGATGAGCGTCGGCTATGCGACGCTCTACGGCGACATGGCCGGCGGCTACAACGTGCTGAAGGACGCCTACAAGACGACGGTGTTCGCTCTGTCGCGCTGGCGCAACCGCACGAAGCCCGAAGGCGCGCTCGGGCCGGACGGGCCGGTCATGCCGGCGAACGTCATCACCAAGCCGCCGACCGCGGAGCTACGCCCCGGGCAGAAGGACGAGGACTCGCTCCCGCCCTATTCGGACCTCGACCGCATCCTCGAAGGACTGATCGACAAGGAGCTGTCGGTGCGCGAGGTCGCGCAGGCGACGGGCGAGCCGATCGAGCTGGTGGCGCAGATGGAGCGGCTGGTGCTGAAGGCGGAATACAAGCGACGCCAGGCTCCGCCGGGAGTGAAGATCGGCGTGCGCAACTTCGGCCGCGACCGGCGCTACCCGATCAGCAATGCCTTTCGGACCGGAAAATGAGACGTTAGGGCTGTTTCGGCCGGTTTCGGCCATGGGGGGACAAGACATGCTCACGACCTTGCGCCGTTGGTGGCGCCGTCGGCGCGACACCCCCGGCCCGGGAGCTGTTCTGATCGATCTCGGGATCGTCATCGTCGGGGTCTTCGCGGCCCAGCAGCTTTCGAACTGGAACGAAGAGCGTGTGCGATCGCAGCAGGTCGAAGATATGCGGCGTGACCTGTTTTACTCGTTTGACCTCTATCGGCGCATTTCCGCGACTTACCTCGTTGCGATTCCGTGCATTCGCGAACGGGTCGATACCATTTCCACGCTTGCCGGTGAGCAACGCCCCGTCGACCCGGAGCTCCTGAAGCCTGCGACACTGATGAAAATGGGCCCTGACGAAGTATCACGGGAGAATGACCGTCTGCTGCGCGATCGCTACGGAAATGCGGTGGCGGACCAGATCGGAAGCGTCGAATTCAATTTGCAGGCGATCCAGATAAGCGGAAGCGAGCTTGAGCAGCGTTGGTTCGAATTCGAGCGCCTGAACGGCTCCGCGGGCGGAGTCGACCAGGCGGACAGGGCCGCTGCGCGCGGAACAGCGGTCCAGATCAAGGGCGACCTGTTCACCCTCGAAAAGAGCGCGAAGTTGATCATCGAACTGACCCGTCTACTCGAGGTTCCCCAGCGTTCGCGGCCATTTGCGCCAGTCAGGAATTGCCAGGATATGTGGCGCAAGGGCCTGGGCTATGACCGCCGGACCGAACAGGCGGGTGGAACTGCCCGCGCAAAGAGTCTAGTCGCCCCCGAATGACCGTCGTTACCCGCTTTGCGCCGTCTCCGACGGGGCGGCTGCATGTCGGCAATGTGCGCACCGCGCTCCACAACGCCCTGTTCGCGATGAAGCATGGCGGACGCTTCCTGCTGCGGATCGACGATACGGATCGAGAGCGCTCAACTGCCGAGTTTGACAAGGGCATCCGCGACGATCTCGCCTGGCTTGGGCTGGAACCGGACGCGATGGTTCGCCAGTCGGAGCGGTTTGATCTGTACGAGCGCGAGTTCGATAGGCTGCGGTCCGCCGGTCGCGTCTACGCCTGTTACGAAACACCGGAGGAGCTCGAGCTTCGGCGCAAGGTCCTTCTCGGCCGTGGCCTTCCACCCGTCTATGAGCGGCAGGCGCATGGTGCGCCGAGCCCGCAAGGACGCGCCCCTCATTGGCGGTTCCGCCTGGATCACGATCGGCCAATTACCTGGAACGACCTGATCCGCGGCGAGCAGAGATTCGATCCCAAGCTGCTTTCAGATCCAATTGTTCGGCGCGAAGACGGAAGCTGGCTTTACCTGCTCCCAAGCGTGATCGACGACGTCGACCTCGGTGTGACGCACATCGTCCGCGGTGAAGACCACGTCTCGAACAGCGCCGCGCAAATCCAGATGTTCGAAGCACTCGGCGCAACCTGCCCGCACCTGGCGCATGAAGCCTTGCTGGTTGCTGCCGAAGGCAAGCTGTCCAAGCGGCTCGGCTCTCTCGGGATCGCGGATATGAAATCGGCCGGACTGGAGCCGATGGCGCTGCTCTCGGTGCTCGCTCGACTGGGTACCTCCCAACCGATTGAGCCGATCGCTGACCTTGAGCAGCTCGCGCAGAGCTTCGACTTCGCACATTTTGGCCGCGCCCCGGCGCACTTCGACCTGCACGATGTCGAGTTGATCAACGCCAGGCTGCTGCACGTGACGGAGTTCAGCGTAGTTAAGGATCGGCTTCCGGAACATGCGACCGAGGAAGATTGGCTGTTGTTGCGGCCGAATCTCGCGCGCGTCGAGGAGTTTGCCGACTGGTTGCCAGTGATTACGGGCGAACTTCCCCGTCCGCAGATGAGCGACGAAGACCGGGCATTCATGGCGGAGGCGGCTTCGGTTGCCGATCGGATTGTGTGGGCGGAGGACCCGTGGGCCACCCTGACGGAAAAGCTCAAAGCCTCTTCCGGACGGAAAGGGAAAGCCTTGTTCTTACCTCTGCGGCTGGCACTCACCGGGCGCGAGCACGGGCCGGAGATGCGCGGATTGGTGCATCGGTTGGGAGCGGAGCGCACAATCGCAAGACTGCTCGCAGCCGCGCACGGCTGAGCATCGCTGCAGCGCAACAACTTATTTGCTTGTCGCTACCATGATATGATGTAACATTTCGTGACCGACTCATCCGAAGGAGGTCTGTCATGCTCGCTTATGCATCCGGTCGTCAGCAGATTGCCCGTCGCGGCTCTTCACCTCCGACGTTGCTGCTGATCATTGGGGGCCACGTCACTGCCGTGGCGCTAGTGATGAGCGCGAAGATGAACCTGCCCGAGCGCATCTTCCCTCAAAGCACCCAGGTCACATTGATCCCGATTAAGGAGCCCCCACCCCCAGAGCCCGCGAAGGTCAGCAAGCCAAGGCCCACAAATTCATTTGTCGATCGCACTGAACACGTGCCGATCCGGATTGCGGCTACGGACGATCTGGATGTGACTTCAGATCCGCCGCTGAACAAAGGTGAGATCGTCGGGCCCGCGGCGATTCCGCAACCCGATCCTCTTCCGCCGCTGGCGCCGGCCGACCCAGTACGGACCGGTCCCCGGCTCGCGACCCCCGCTGCGCTGTTGCGCCCGCCTTATCCCCAGTCCCGGCTCGAAAGCCAGCAGGAGGCGGCGCTTCGGCTGCGCATCAGCATCGATGCCCGGGGGCGCGTGGTCGGCGTGCAATCCGTCGGCCCCGCAGACGCCGCCTTCCTCAACGCGGCTCGCAAGCATCTGATGGCCCATTGGCGCTATCAGCCGGCAACGACCGACGGACGAGCCGAACCATCGACGACCGTCATCACCCTTCGATTTGAGATCACCGGATAGGAATCGGGGGCTGGAAGGACTCCTTCCAACCGCCTATCTTGCCGGCATGGCCATCTTCCCGCGTCCCGTAGGTCCTCGTGCAGCGATCGCCGACCTCCTGGCGTTCATGCGGCAGCGCAGCCGTGAGCAACGCATCGGCGCAGTTCTTGCCGTACTTGCAACGGCCTTCATCGTGTTTGAATTTTTCATCGATTCGAAGATCAACACCGCGCCGCCTCAGCAAATCGTCTACGTGAAGCAGTGGAGTTCCGATCGGACGGACGCGCAGATCGTGGCCGATCAAAAGAAGGATCAGGCCGCACGCGAAGCGGCGATGAAGGAGCGTCAGCGCCAGTTCCAGAAGCTCGAAAAGCAGCTCGGGATTGAATAGCGACGCCGTTTTCATGGCCGAAGCGGTCGCGCTCGGTGAAGCGGCACGGGGTCAAACAGCACCCAATCCAAATGTCGGTTGCGTGATCGTCACCCCAGACGGCGAAACCATTGCCGCGTCCGCAACAGCACCAGGTGGCCGGCCGCATGCGGAATCCGCAGCCCTAAGAATGGCCGGTCCGCGCGCTCAGGGAAGCACCATATACGTCACGCTGGAACCCTGCGCCCACGCCAGCGAGCGCGGTCCGGCCTGCTCGGACCTGATCGTCACAGCGAAGCCATCCCGGGTCTCGGTCGCCCTTGAAGACCCCGATCCCCGTACGAGCGGGGCCGGCATCGCACGCCTGCGGAAGGCCGGAATTGAGGTGGACGTGGGCCTTCTCGCGACAGAAGCAGAGCGAAGCATGGCAGGTTGGCTGACCCGCCAACGGACCGGCCGTCCCCGAATCACGCTGAAGCTTGCCTTGTCCATTGACGGCAAGGTCGCGCTCCCGTCGGGCGAGTCCAAGTGGATCACGGGCGAAGACGCGCGCGCCCACGTGCATCTGGAGCGCGCGCAGTCCGACATGATCCTGGTCGGCCGCGGCACCTATCTCGCCGATTCGCCGAAACTGGACGTCAGGCTTCCGGGTCTGGAGGAACGATCGCCACGCCGCGCTTTGCTCACTCGCGGTGAAGCGGTGGATGGCTGGGAAACCCTGCATTCTCCGGAGGATGTCTATCGACTTCATGACGTCAATGACCTGCTGGTCGAGGGCGGCTCCGCGACGGCGACGGCGTTCCTGAACCACGATCTGGTTGACCGGATCCTGATCTATCGGGCGCCGATCATTGTAGGCGAAGGCAAGTCTTCTTTCGGCTACATCGGCCTCGACGCCATTGCGGATGCTCACGGGCGGTGGGATTCGGGGGGCGGCCGATCGCTTGGGGTCGACCGACTCGAAGTTTACGAGCGCATCCGGGACGCCTAAGTCGCAGCAATGTTTACTGGGATCGTCACTGACATCGGAACCGTTCGCAGCGCGGAACAGCGCGGTGATCTTAGGCTAACGATAGGATGCAGCTACGATCTGACGGACGTGGACCTGGGTGCGTCGATCGCTTGTTCGGGCGTGTGCCTGACTGTCGTGGACAAGGGCGATGACTGGTTTGCGGTCGATGTTTCCGACGAGACCGTATCACGGACAGCTGCCGAGATGTGGAAGGCCGGCGCGCGCCTCAACCTTGAGCGATCCCTTCGCATGGGGGACGAGCTCGGAGGCCACATCGTCACAGGGCACATCGACGGTGTCGCGGAAGTGCTCGGCGTGGAAGCGGAAGGAGGGTCAGTTCGCCTCGACTTCGCTGTCCCAGCAGAACTCGGCCGTTCGATCGCGGCCAAGGGGTCGATCGCACTGGACGGGGCATCCTTGACCGTGAACGCAGTCAAAGATGTTGGCGACGCGGCGCACTTCACGGTCAACGTCATTCCGCACACGGCAACGCACACAAACCTGGGCAACTTGGCCGTGGGACGACAGTGCAATGTCGAAATCGATATCCTCGCTCGCTATTTGGCCCGAATGGTTCAATCGCGATCACACGCCACGCAGTGAATTGGGCTGTTTTAATCACATTGTAGTGTGATACTGGGCCGTGAATGAGCACGACTCTAATGGATCGACTGAATGCCGTCATCGCCACCGGTGAGGTTAGCAGGGCGGCACTTGCGCGCGCGGCTGGCCTCCACCCGAACAGCCTGCGGAAACTCGGCGCGCCGGACTGGAATCCCACGGCAGACACCCTCATGCGGCTAGAGAAGTTGCTCCAGCGGGGCGACACTGAAGTTCTGGTCGGCGCCGAGGCGATAATCAACGAGGCGCGTAACGGCCGGATGTTCATCCTGGTCGACGATGACGACCGCGAGAATGAAGGTGACCTCGTCATCCCCGCGCAGATGGCAACTCCGGACGCGATCAACTTCATGGCTCGGCATGGCCGGGGCCTGATCTGCCTTGCGATGACCAAGGAGCGCGTTGACGCGCTTGGGCTGCAGCAGATGTCCAGCAACAATCGAAGCCGGAACGAAACAGCGTTCACCGTGTCGATTGAGGCCAGGGAAGGCATCTCCACGGGCATCAGCGCCGCCGATCGGGCGCGGACAATTGCCGTCGCGATCGACGCTGGGAATGGATCCGACGCGCTGGTGTCGCCGGGGCACGTCTTCCCACTGGTCGCGAAGAGTGGCGGCGTCCTCGTGCGTGCGGGTCACACGGAAGCAGCCGTGGACGTTGCCCGGCTCGCAGGGCTCAACCCGTCAGGCGTAATCTGCGAAATCATGCGCGAAGACGGGACCATGGCCCGGCTCGACGATCTGATGGAATTCGCAAAGCTGCACGGCCTGAAGATCGGTACGATCCGCGAACTGATCGCCTATCGCCTCAAGAAGGACCATATGGTCGAGCGGGTCGGCACCAGCGCTTTTAAGGTCCGCAGCGGCCGCCAGTGGCAAGCTCATGTTTTCCGGGACAAGGCGACGGGTGCCGAACAGATCGCCCTGGTTCACGGGACCATTGAGCCCGACAAGCCCGCCCTCGTCCGGATGCACAGCGTCGACCTGTTTGCCGACATGTTCGGGGAAGTGAGCCCACGCGCTGGCATTCTTCACGGCGCCATGTCCATGATCGAGGAGCAGGGTTCGGGCGTAGTAGTCGCTCTTCGTGCAGGGCTACCCGGCGGACTAACCCGTGCCATGGAGCTTCGATCGGGTGCTGTGCAGGAACCGGGCGAAGGACTGCGCAACTATGGCATCGGCGCGCAGATCCTCGCTGCGCTGGGCATTCACGAGATGATCTTGCTGACCAACACGCACCAGAGTCCGGTGGCCCTTTCTGGATATGGGCTGTCGATTGTCGAGGAACGCGCCATCAGGAAGGCTGACTGACATGGCGACGATCCTGATTTTGGAAGGCCGCTTCTACGATCATCTGAACGACATGCTGCTGGCGGGCGCGCGCGCCGCGGTTGAAGCCGCCGGCCATGATCACGAGACCCTTACCGTGCCCGGTGCCCTTGAGTTGCCCGGCGCCATCGCATTGGCCGCTCGCAGCGGCCGCTTTTGCGCCTTCGTTGCCCTCGGCGTAATTATCCGTGGCGAAACCTACCACTTTGAGGTCGTTGCAAACGAAAGCGCCCGCGGGATCATGGACCTGTCGCTGCAGGGATTCCCTATCGGCAATGGCATCCTGACCGTTGAAAGCGAGGCGCAGGCAATTGCGCGTGCCGACCCTGCCCAAGGGGACAAGGGCGGCGATGCGGTCCGCGCGGCGCTCGCTCTGCTGGACCTCAGGGAACGGTACGGCAGCTGACTTCTTGACCAGCAAGCAGCACCGCCTCGCCTTCCCGGCGCTGCTGCTGGGCAATGTCGCATTGGCATGCGGCCCATGGCTGGTACGCCTAGCGGACGTGGGCGGCGTCGCCGTCGGATTTTGGCGACTATTGCTCGCGCTCCCTTTGCTTTTCATCATCGCCCATGTTTCCGGGCAGCGGCCTCATTGGCCCCGCGCTGCGCTGCTCGGCACGATCGCCGCCGCTTCGCTCTTCTATTCAGCGGACCTTGCCGGGTGGAATGTCGGAATCCGGCTGACGAAGCTTGGGAACGCGACGTTGTTCGGAAATTTCGCGAGCTTCGGCTTCGCCGCATACGGCCTGTGGCTCGCGCGACGTTGGCCGTCTCCGCTGCAGGGTTGCGCGCTTGCGCTCGCAGGGGCCGGATGCGTGATGCTCATGGCCGGAAGCGCCGAACTGTCGGCCAAACACCTGAAAGGGGACCTCCTCACTCTGATCGCGGGGCTGCTCTATGCCGGCTACCTCATCTTCATTGAGCGGGCGCGAACGGAACTGCAGGCGCTTCCCGCACTTCTGATTGCAACATTCTTCAGCGCGATCCTGCTCCTGCCTCTGAGTCTGGCGCTTGGCGAAAATGTCTGGCCAACCGACTGGACCCCGCTGCTTATCATCGCGCTGACCAGTCAGGTGATCGGCCAGGGGCTGCTGGTCTATTCGATCGGCACCATGTCGCCGCTGGTGGTTGGGCTGACCTTGCTGACCCAACCCGCGATTGCTGCCGCGATCGGGTGGATTTTCTACGACGAGCGGCTGTCGGCGCTCGATTGGGTCGGTGCCGGAGCGATCGCTGCGGCATTGGTTTTGGTGCGCCTGCCGGAACGGGACTTGCGGACAGTCGAGGAGCGTCCCACTTGAGCCCGATGGAAAGTCCGAGTCCACTTCAACGGCTTCGTCGCCAATTGGCGCTGACGGTCGGCGAGAATGCAGTGTTCGACGGTTGGGGCAAGGCCGCAGTGGACGCTGCCGCGGACCAATTGTCCATTGAACGTGCGCAGGCCAGGCTCGCAATGCCGAAGACCCAGGCCGGGCTGATCGACGTTTATATCCAGGGCGTCGACCATGCCCTCGAGGTTCACTTTACCGAAGAGCGGCTCGCCGGGATGAAGATCCGGGACAAGATCCGCCAGCTTGTGTGGCAGCGGCTGGAGATCATGGGACCAGCGAGAGAGGCGGTTCGCCGTGCCCTGGCCATCCTGGCAATGCCGCAGAATGCTCCCGCGGCGCTGAAGACGTCGTGGCGTACGGTAGATTTGATGTGGCGTATCGCCGGCGACACCAGCACGGACCTGAACCATTACACGAAGCGCATGACGCTTGGCGCAGTATACGCATCGACCCTTCTAGTCTGGCTAGACGACCAGTCGGAAGGCTGGACGGAGACCTCCGCCTTCCTGGACCGTCGGATCGATAATGTGATGAAATTCGAGAAGTGGAAGGCCAAATGGCGGGGATCGTCCGATCGCCGCTTTGGCATGAGCCGCTTTCTGGGGCGGCTACGCTACCCACCGCGATGAACCATCTGCTCTGGAAATCCCAAGCAGTTAATGATAATCACTCGCAAATGAACGCGCCTTTCAAATCGGAGACGCTGACGCTGGACCAGCTTCCGCTGGGACGGAAGGCGGAGATCGCGTCGATCGATTGGGCTTCGCTCGACCATGCGGAAGCTTGCCGGCTGAAGCATTTCGGTTTCGACATTGGCATCCCGGTACAGCCTCTCCACCTCGGTCCGTTTGGCCGTGACCCTGTCGCCATCCGCGTAGGCCGGATGACGGTCGCCATCCGCCGAGTCCATGCTCGGGCCATTCGCGTCGTACCAGCCGCCTAGTGAACCTGCTCCCGCTCGTTGCAGTCGCTGGCAGCCCCAATGCCGGCAAGAGCGCACTGTTCAACGCGCTGACCGGCGCGCGCCAGAAGGTCGGCAATTATCCCGGAGTCACGGTCGAGCGGAAGTCCGGCCGCCTTGTTCTCGGCGACGGGCGTCCCGTGGAATTGGTGGACCTGCCTGGCGCGTACAGCCTGGATCCCGCCAGCCCTGACGAAGCCGTTACGCGCGATGTCCTGCTCGGTCGTCAGAAAGGGGAGCGTCAACCCGACGCCCTCCTGATTGTCCTCGACGCGTCGAACCTCGATAATCACCTGCGCTTCGCTCTGCAGCTCATCGAATTGGGCCTGCCCACGATCGTCGCCCTCAACATGGTCGACCTGGCGGCCAGGGATGGCCTGGAGCTCGACTCTCGCTCGCTGTCAAAAGCCCTTGGAGTTCCGGTGGTCGAGACGGTCGCCGTCCGCCGCCGCGGGATCAGCGAAGTCAATCTTGCGCTGGATGAACTGCTGGCGGGTCCGGTCCGACGGCCGATGCCGGAGACGCCCTCAGACCTTATTCACTTGCAGCGACGCGCGAGAGAAATCGCGACTGCTGCGGTGGTCCGGGAAACGCCTGTGCGACGCTGGACGCACCGCCTCGATTCGGTGCTCCTTCATCCCTTCGCAGGGCCGTTGATCCTCTCTGCGATCATGTTCGTGATGTTCCAGGCAGTGTTTGCGTGGAGCGAGGTGCCGGTCAGCGCCATTGAAAGCCTTGTGGCTGCAATTTCCGGATCTGCATCTGCCGCTCTGCCCGCCGGTCTTCTCCACTCCCTGGTGGTGGACGGCATCCTAGGGGGCGTGGGGGCGGTCGTGGTCTTCCTTCCGCAGATCCTCATCCTCTTTCTGTTCATCCTGCTACTCGAAGGCAGCGGGTACATGGTCCGCGCGGCATTCCTGATGGACCGGCTCATGCACGGCGCCGGGCTATCGGGGCGTGCATTCATTCCGTTGCTGTCCAGCTTCGCCTGCGCCGTTCCGGGAATCATGGCTACGCGGACGATCGAGGATCCGAAGGATCGGCTAACGACGATCCTCATCGCGCCACTGATGACGTGCTCGGCGCGCCTCCCCGTTTACACGCTGATCATCGCGGCTTTCATTCCCGACCGCAGCGTAGGACCGGGCATCGGACTGCAGGGGCTCGTCATGTTCGGCCTTTACGTGGCCGGCATCGTGGGCGCGTGGCTCGCTGCGCTGACGCTCCGCCGCGGCATGCTGAAAGGTGGCGGCGGCGGCTTCATGATGGAGCTCCCGAAGTATCAGTGGCCCGCCGCGAAGGACGTACTGCTCGGCCTGTTCCAGCGTGCGGTGATTTTTCTGAAGCGAGCCGGTACCATCATCATGGGAACGACGATCCTGCTGTGGGCGCTCGCCAGCGTGCCGCAGGCGGGGCCCGGCCAGAAGCAGAGCGAAGTGTCGATCGCCGGCAAGATCGCTAACGGTATCGAGGTCCTCGTGAAGCCGATTGGGTTCAATCACGACATTGCCATGGCCCTCTTGCCGTCCATGGCAGCGCGCGAGGTTGCAGTCAGCGCGATCGCCACCGTCTATTCGATCGATTCAACCGATGAGCAGGCGGCCGCGACCAGCCTGGAACGCAGGCTTGGAGAAAGCTGGCCTCTGCCGACCGCCCTCGCTTTCCTTGCCTGGTTCGTGTTCGCTCCTCAGTGCATCTCGACCATCGCCGTTACTCGACGCGAGACGAATGGGTGGAAGTGGCCGCTTTTCATGGTGACTTATCTGTTCGCGCTGGCCTATCTCGCAGCAGGGGCGACGTACTGGATAAGCGTCGCCGCAGGGCTTTGACGGAGAGATAAATGGCGGGCGTGAACAAGGTGATCCTGGTCGGCAATCTGGGCGCGGACCCGGAAGCGCGTTCGCTGAACAATGGCGGCGAGGTCGTGAACCTGCGCGTCGCTACTTCGGACACTTGGAAGGACCGGGACGGACACCGCCAGGAGCGGACCGAGTGGCACCAAGTCGTAATCTTCAACGAAAACCTGGGGCGGGTTGCCAAGAGCTACCTTCGCAAGGGCTCGAAGGTCTATCTCGAAGGCTCCCTCCAGACCCGCAAGTGGACGGATCAGTCTGGCGCTGACCGCTACTCCACGGAAATCGTCCTGCAGAAATTTCGCGGCGAACTGGTCCTGCTCGACAGTCGCGATGGTGGCGGCAGCAGCAGTGGCGGTGGCAGCCGCGGTGGCGACTATGGCGACGATTTCGGGGGTGGCAGTGGCGGCGGCTACTCTGGCGGCGCCGCATCCCGTCCGCAATCGCGCCCGCAGCCGGCGGCATTCGACACCGATCTCGACGACGACGTTCCCTTCTAGGATTCGTCTCCGCCCATATGCTTCTTGAGTTGGCCCAGTACGGCGAACGGGCCGGCCTCTTCCTCGCTCAGCACGCCAGCGTCCTTCAGCGCCGCCTGCGCACCCGCACTGCGCGGGTAGGGATCAACGCTCAGAGCAAGGGTATCGGCGATCGCTGCTCCGAGGTCGATCGCTGCGCCATCATGGAAGACGATGTCGCAGTCTTCGGCGTCAAGCTCGATTTCCTCGTCCGGTGAGTTGCGGCTCGGCTCCGGCGTGAAGGCGATGTCGAAGGCCTCGTCGATTCGGGCGGCAACCGCCTCACCCGTGACGACGCAACGCTGATCCAATGCCGCCGTCATCCGTCCGGTCGCTCGAACCCGGTCCCCGTCCCGCGCCAGAACGACATGCGCCTCCAGGCGATCGATCTTGTCCAGGTCCAGTCGCTTGGCGATCGATGCGCGTTCAGTCTCGTCTGCAACCAAATCCAGGCGCTCTCCATCACGGATCCGGTCCAGGGTTAGGCGGTGTGCGAAATCTTCGATCATCCTAACCGTCCTTGCAGCAGGTCCTCGTTGGAGGTGTTTTCAAGGGTCGACCAAAGGTCGCGCAAGGCGCCAACACGCGCGGCGTCATTGTCAGAATCATGATCTCCGGCAACGCTGCCCGCCGCGGCGGATTCCCACGAGCCCTCTCCCGCAAGCACCGGACGCCACAGGTCGACACGCCGGCCGAGGGAGCCCACGAGCTTCCGAACCACCTTGCCGAGTGTCGGATCGCCAAGGCCGATCTGACGGTGCTCGGCATCCATCGCTTCTACGAAGCGCTCGGTCAGGGCGACGCTCGCCGACCGCAGCCGATCCCCACCATGCTCAAGCCGCAGAGTGATCAGCGCGGTAACCGTGGCGAGCACCGAGAATCGTCCGTCGAGCGTATCCGGTACGTTAAGGTCGGCATACCAGAAGGGAGCGCGAGCCTTCTGAACCGCGGCCTCGAACAAGGCGCGCCCGCGCGGCTCCGCCGGCGTTAATCGTGGGAACAGGAAACCAAGCATAGACAAACGACCACCGCCTTCTGGGGGCTCAAGGCTTGCGCCTCAGCATAGCCAGCGCATATTGAGGCGGCCCAGCCGCTGCGCAAGAGACGCAGTGTTGGCGGCGCCGAATCCGGCAAGGTCGAAGAAGAGGTTCAATCGAATGAAGGCTCCGCTGTTCAGGATTGCCACGACGTTGGTGGCCGCCGCCCTTCTGCCTGGCTGCGCCGGCATCCAGGCGCACCGGGGCGCCGTGATCGACCCGGAGCTGGCCTCCGGAATTCAGGTAGGCGTCGACAACAAGGATTCCGTTGCCAAAACTTTGGGTAGGCCGACCTTCACCGGCGAGTTCGGCGAAAACGATTGGTACTACGTGTCGCGAGATACGCAGACGCTGGCGTTCCGCTCGCCTCAGGTCACCAAGCAGACAGTCCTTCATGTTCGCTTCGACCAAGCCGGCAACGTTTCCGCCGTGAACACCACGGGCAAGGAGCAGATTGCGTCGGTGGACCCTTACGGCAAGACCACTCCGACCCTGGGCCGCAAGCGCAGCTTCTTCGATGAACTGTTCGGCAACATCGGCACGGTGGGCTCTGGAATGAACCCCGCTGGAGGCGGCCGCTAGTAAGCTTTATCTAGCGTCGGCCCGGCTTTCTCGCGGGGCTCACATCGCCTAGAAGCCGCGCATGACCGCGACCCCATCGTGCATGACCTATGCCGACTATCTGTCGCTCGACACTTTGTTGTCGGCTCAGCGGCCGCTCTCCGACCTGCATGACGAGATGCTCTTCATCGTCATCCACCAGACCAAGGAGTTGTGGCTGAAGCAGATGCTCCACGAGCTTGCGCTCGCGACCAGCCTCATACGGGAAGACCGCTTCGCTTCTGCCTACAAGTCGCTAGCCCGGATCAGTAGGATCCAATCAGTGATGACGCTGTCGTGGGACGTCCTGTCGACTCTCACCCCGGTCGATTACACCGCCTTTCGACATGTCCTCGGAACCTCATCGGGCTTTCAGTCGGCCCAATTCCGGGAACTTGAGTTCCGGCTCGGCCTGAAGGACTCCGCTTACTTAGGTCACTACCCAAGCGACGGTCACGAGCATGCCGCACTGCGTGCAGCGCTTGAGGAGCCAAGTGTACGCGAGGAAGCCCATTTCGCGCTCGAGCGCTCCGGCTTTGACCTAGGCGACCATTCCGAAGCCGCGATCGCAGCGGCATGGCTGAAGGTTTATCAGGATTCGGAGCGCTGGTTCGAGCTGTATCAACTCGCCGAGAAGCTCGTGGATATCGACGATGCCCTCGCTTCCTGGCGCCACAAGCATGTGCTGACCGTCGAGCGGATCATCGGCAACAAGCGGGGTACGGGCGGTTCTGCCGGCGCTGCATATTTGCGGTCGACCTTGGCCAAGCGGGTCTTCCCCGAACTTTGGTCGCTTCGAACGGAGCTGTGACCTTCAAGCATTTATTCGCGCAGAGCCTCGGTGCCGATCCCGAGCGTCTCCATCTCGCCGCCCACAGCCATCATCTCTGGCCGGACGCAAGTTTCGAGGGGCAGGTCGAGTGCTGGCGGGATGCCGCCCAGCTTGCCGACAGCAAGTGGGACAAGGTCATGGGCGAAGTATGGCCGGAGGCCCAAGCCCATGTCGCGCGCGAACTTGGCAGCGAGACACTTAATGCAGTGGTTTTCGCGTCAAACACGCACGACCTGATCATCAGACTGGTCGCTGCTACTCCGAGGGGAGACGCGCGACCGCTTCGAATTCTGACAACTACCGGCGAGTTCCACAGTGCGCGGCGGCAGTTCGCCCGTTGGGAGGAGGCGGGCGAGGTTTCGCTGACCTGCATTGATCCGTTCCCCTCAGCGGGCTTCTCGGATCGGTTCCTAAACGCAGCCCGTGGAGGGCACGACCTAATCTTCGTGAGCCATGTGCTATTCGGCAGCGGCCACATCTTCCAGGCCGTCGAAGAGCTCGCTGACCTTGGCAGGCCTGGCGGACCATGGGTCGTCATCGACGGCTATCATGCTTTCATGGCTCTCCCCCAGCCATTGGGGCGGGAAGCGGCGCAAAGCGCCTTCTATCTCGCTGGCGGGTACAAATATGCGATGGCGGGCGAGGGATGCGCGTTCATGCATGCGCCGGCCGGCTTCGGTCCGCGCCCTCCCTTGACCGGCTGGTATGCGGAGTTCGAGGATCTTAGCTTGCCTCCCGGGCAGGTTGGATACGCCCCCGATGCCCGTCGCTTCATGGGCGCTACTTTCGACCCGTCAGGACTTTACCGATTCAACGCCGTTCAGCGCATGCTGCTGGATCATGGCCTGGATACGCGCCGCGTCTCGGCGCATATCCGCGGCTTGCAAGAGCGGCTTCTGGACGCCGTGAATGACACGGTTCTGGACCGCGCCGAACTGCTCAACCCCCTGGCGGAGGGAGCTCATGCTCGATTCATGGCCTTCCGAAGCGAGCATGCGCAGCGGTGGAGCACGGAGCTGAAGGCGGTCAATTGCATCACCGATGTGCGGGGCGACGTGCTCAGAATCGGCCTTGCGCTGTATCACGACGAGTCTGACGTGGAGCGTTTCGCCGCTCTCGCCGGGGGTCTGCGCTGAAACTTGCGTGGTCGTGACGGGCATGCAACGGCCGTGTCGTGAACGCTGCCAGTCCTCCTGCGGTCGGCCCCCGCATCCTCGGGCTTCTCGCCCTCGCCTACATTCTCAACTTCGTTGACCGGAATGTCATTGGAGTGCTGGCGGTGCCGATCCGGGCGGAATTCGGCCTCAGCGACACGGCTTTAAGCGTGCTGGGGGTCGCGTTCGGCATTTTCTACGCTGTGATTGCCGTTCCAATTGCCCGGCTGGCGGATCGGGGACGCCGCGTGGACGTCGTCAGTGGAGCCATTGCCGTCTGGAGCATCTTCACCGCCGTCTGCGGGCTGGCGCAGGGTTATGCTCAGCTGGTTGCGGCGCGCATCGGCGTCGCGTTCGGCGAAGCAGGTGCCATTGCACCCTCGCACGCGTTGATCTCGGACTATTTCCCGCACGAGCGCCGAAGCCGGGCGCTCGCATTATTCTCGCTGGGCATCCCCATCGGCTCCGCTCTGGGAATCTTCTTCGGCGGCTGGCTTGCGAGCGCATTATCGTGGCGCTCGGCCTTCATCATCCTCGGTATCGTGGGTTTGCCGCTCGCTCTCGTGGTCCGGCTCTACATCCCGGAGCCGCAGCGTGGGGCACTGGACGAGCAACCAAGCTCAACTCCGGTTCCGCTGCGAGCCGTAACGGCGGCGCTCAGCAAGATACCGAGCTTCTGGCTAATGTCCGTCGGTGCAGCGCTTGGATCGATCCCGGGCTATGGCCTGATTTTCTGGCTTCCAAGCCTGTTTAACCGCAGTTTTGGCCTACCAGTCGATCAAGTTGGTTTCTTCTACGGTTCCGTGATGCTGGTCGGCGGTGTAGCTGGCACCTGGCTGGGGGGCTGGCTCGGCGATCGCTTGGGTCCGGCCCGGCCCGCCGCCTACGCGATCATCCCCGCGGTCTCCCTGCTATCCTCTGTCCCACTCTATGCTGCGGGGATTTTCGCGAGCAGTCTTCCAATCGCCTGGGTTCTGTTGTCTGCCGCTCAGATGATGAGCCTGCTGTGGCTCGGTCCGGTGTTCGCAGCGGTGCAGCAGCTTGTCCTGCCATCGATGCGGGCGACCGCTTCGGCGACCTTCCTCCTCGTCAATAACCTCATTGGGATTGCCGGCGGCATTTACGTGCTGGGCTGGCTCTCGGAAGCGATGAAGACGGCTTATGGCACTGATTCGCTTCGTTATTCCGTGCTCTTCAGCTTGGCCTTCTACCTGCTCAGCGGTGCGGTCTATCTGCTCGCAAGCATCCGTTTGCCGCAGGACATGCGTCGCTAATCTAGTCCCGCAATGTGAGGTTCACCTGAGCGCGATAACCCGTTCATTCGTCTCAGTTAAGCCGTTGGAACGGCAGTGATTACGAACCGTTGAATCGGGTTCGGAAGGAGTTTTAGTCATGAAGACCCTGTTTCTAGCAGCGGGCGTCGCCGCGCTGGCCATAGCTGCGCCAGCAGCGTCCAAGCCAGGCGGCGGACATGGCGGCGGACAAACATCGTCGGACGGACGCGGTGGCGGTGGACAAGCCAAGGGCCACGGTGGTGGGGGCGGCAAATTCACGGCAGCTCGCGGTGGCGGCGCAAGTCGCTCATACAGCCAACATTCTGGAGGCGGCGGCGGACGTCAGTTCGCGATGCAGCGCCAGGGCGGTGGAGGCCACGATTTCGCCAGGCAGCAGAAGCATGGCGGCGGACACGCGAGAAAAGTTGAGTCTCACGGAAATCAGCAGCGCTTGGCCCGAGCGGACCGGTCTACTCGTCACGAATTCAAGGCCGAACGCGGCAACCGCAAGTTCGCGAGTGCCGATCACCGCATGAAAGCCGGTGGGAATGACAAGCGCGTGGCGGTGCGCACTGCTCAGCGCCGCGACCTATCGAGGAACGCGAGCATGGAGCGGGGCTTTGACCGGTACCGCGGTAGAGGTGGAGATTACTCGCGTGATTGGAGTGACAACAATCGCTGGGCTCAGGCTCGGGGCTTGAGCAATGGCTGCCCTCCCGGTCTGGCGATGAAGAACAACGGCTGTCTTCCTCCGGGACAGGCTCGGAAGCTGTTGGGCCAGGCGCTGCCGGCCGCCTATGCTTCGCGCTATCTGCCGGACAGGCTTCGCAATTATTATCGCGACGATGACGACTATTATTACCGGTATGGCGACGGATATTTGTACCGCGTCGACCGTCGGTCGAACCTCGTCAACTCGCTGCTCCCGCTACTGGGTGGCGGCTACATGGTCGGCCAGCAATTCCCGTACGGCTACTCAAATGCCAGTTACGCGATGCCGGCTTACTATCAGCCGTTCTACATGGACACGGCAGACGACTATTACCGGTACAACAACGGGTACGTGTACGACATCGACCGCGGGTCGGGCCTGATCGAAGATATCTACCCTGCGCTTGGCTACGGCTATGGCGTCGGCGATATGCTGCCCGCGAGCTACAGCTACTACAACCTGCCGTACCAGTATCGTGACGTGTATGCGGACAATGACGATTATTATTACCGCTACGCGCCCGGAGCGATCTATCAGGTCGATCGGAGCACCAGCCTGATTACGTCTGTCGCTTCGTTGCTGACCGGCGGGACTGGTCTCGGCATCGGTCAGCAATTGCCCATGGGTTACGGCGCCTACAACGTGCCTTACGACTATCGTGACCGTTACTACGACACGTCGGAGAACTGGTATCGTTATGCAAACGGCAACATCTATCAGGTCGATCCGACGACCCAGCTGATAACTGCGGTGATCAATGCGCTGGTCTAGTTTTACCTGAACAATGGATCGGAGATGGCCCGGCAAGCGTTGCTGGGCCATTTCGCGTTCATAACGATTGGAGGATCGCGTGCAGAAATCCGCGCTCGTATTCGGCTTGGCTGTTTCGCGTGCCACCCTGTCCGCCTGTGACGGCAAAGGCGAGGGCAACCCGCCGAACGGGAACGAGGTCGGCTCCTCAAAGGACGGGGCGAGTTCGAAGACGATCGCTGAAGGCATATCCAAGGACAGCCGCTTCCTTGCTGCGGCCAAGTCCGTCGGTCTGGATCAGACATTGAACGGCAAGGATAGTTACACCGTTCTGGTCCCGGATGACGCTGCGTTCGCGAAACTTCCGGCCGCTACGACAGACAGCTGGAGCAAGCCGGAGGCGCGTGGCCAGCTGACGGGCGTGCTGACCTATCACATCCTGCCGGGCGTGGTCCTTGCGGAGGACATCGGCAAGGCCATCGACAACAGCAATGGGAAGGCCATGCTCGCCACGGTTGGTGGTGGAACGCTTACGGCAACGAAGGAGGGTGGAAAGATCGTCCTCGCTGACGGTGCCGGCGGCAAGGCCACCTTGGGTCAGGCGGATGAGAAATATTCCAACGGCGTGGTCCACCACATCGATGCGGTCCTGAGCCCCGCGAAAAGGTAGGAGCGCGACTGCTATTTTTCGCGCTGCCAGACACTGGCACCGCCCGTTCTGCTCGCTATAACAAGCATCAAAGCGTCAAACGGGGCAGGGATAGCAATGAAGGCAACGATTGAACGGGCGACACTCCTCAAGAGCCTGAGCCACGTCCAGTCGGTGGTGGAGCGCCGCAATACGATCCCGATTCTTTCGAACGTCCTGATCGACGCCAGCGAGGACGGGTCGATACGCTTAATGGCAACCGACCTCGACCTGCAGGTTGATGAAAGCGTTCCGGCGAATGTGTCGCAGCCAGGGGCCACGACCGTGTCCGCGCACACCTTCTTCGACATCGTCCGCAAGCTGCCGGAGGGAAGCCAGGTCGAACTCTCGGCTGCCGACGGTAAGATGCAGGTGAATGCCGGCCGCGCTCGCTTCAACCTATCGACGCTTCCGCGCGACGACTTCCCGGTGATTGCGGAAGGCGACTTGCCAACGCGGTTCGAGCTTCCGGCGGCAACCCTTCGCCAGATCATCGACAAGACCAAGTTCGCGATCTCAAGCGAGGAAACGCGCTATTATTTGATGGGCATCTTCCTGCACATCACGGACGATCAACTGAAGGCTGCTGCCACGGACGGACACCGGCTGGCCCGAGTGACCGTCTCCAAACCCGACGGCGCCGACGGCATGCCCGATGTGATCATACCCCGGAAATGCGTGGGCGAACTGCGGAAGTTGCTCGACGAGGTTGAAGGCACGGTCGAGGTTTCGCTGTCCCCGACCAAGGTCCGCTTCGGTCTCGGCAGCGCGGTCCTCACCAGCAAGCTCATCGACGGCACCTTCCCGGACTATACGCGCGTCATCCCGACCGCGAACGACAAGCTGCTGAAGCTCGATCCGAAAAGCTTCGCTGCCGGCGTCGACCGCGTTTCGACGATCGCCAGCGAGAAGACCCGCGCGGTCAAGATGGCGGTCGACCGCGACAAGGTGACGCTGTCCGTCACCAGCCCTGAAAACGGCCTGGCAACCGAAGAGATCGCGGCCGACTATGGCTCGGATGGCCTGGAGATCGGCTTCAACGCCCGTTACCTCCTCGACATTCTCCACGAGATTGAGGGCGACAGCGTCGAAGTGCATCTGGCCGACGCGGCGGCGCCAACATTGCTGCGTGAGAACGACAAGTCCAACGCGCTTTACGTTTTGATGCCGATGCGCGTTTAAGGCGCGTCGAGGTGGCACTTCGATCGAGGTGACTGCACTCTCTCGTCTCACGCTGGCCGAATTCAGGTCCTACGAAGCCGCGCAATTCGACGTGGCTCCTGGCTTCGTACTGCTCTCTGGGGACAATGGCGCCGGCAAGACGAACGTTCTGGAGGCCGTCTCCCTACTCGCCCCTGGGCGCGGCCTTCGCGGTTCCTCATTGGGGGACATGGCGCGGATCGAAGGTTCCGGTGGCTTCTCAGTGGCTGTCAGGCTCGGCGAGGTACATATCGGAACTGGAACTGCGCCAGCGGCACCGGAGCGACGGCAGGTGCGGATCAACGGCGCTGCGGCGTCCGTGAACGGCCTTGGCGAATGGCTGTCCGTACTTTGGCTCACGCCTGCGATGGACCGGCTGTTTTCCGGAAGCGCAGGCGATCGGCGGCGTTTTCTCGATCGGCTGGTATTGGCCCTCGAACCAAGCCACGCCCACCACGCGGCGCGCTACGAAGCCGCGATGCGCGCTCGTAACAAGCTGCTCGCAGAGCCGGACGGAGCAGACCCGGTCTGGTTGGCTGCGCTGGAGGCGGGAATGGCCGAGCATGGCCTTGCACTCGGCGAGGCACGAGTACGAACCGTGACGGCGTTGGACGAGCGCCTGGAGGCGACCCCGTCAGATGATTTTGCAAAGGCGAGCATCTCGCTCGACGGCTGGGTAATGGGGGACCTCGCTGCCGAGTTGCGTGCCAGCCGTGGTCGCGATGCCGCGGCGGGAAGAGCTACCGCCGGTCCGCATCGGCAGGACCTCTCGGTAACGCATCGAGCTAAAGGCATGGCCGCGGCGCGCTGTTCGACCGGCGAGCAGAAAGCATTGCTGCTGGGCCTGGTCCTCGCACATGCGGAACTCGTCGCCGACAGGCGAGGGGCGCCTCCGTTGTTGCTGCTCGACGAGGTTGCGGCCCATCTCGATCCGCGCCGCCGGGCCGCGCTGTTCAAGCGGCTGGAGGGGCGCGGCCAGGTGTGGTTGACCGCGACGGAGGCGGCCTTGTTCGAAGGGATCGGAGCGGCATCGCGCTTCCATGTCGAAGGCGGGCGGATCAGCGCGCTGTAGCGGAGCACTGGACTTTTAGCCGTTCCTCTCTATATCGCACCGCACAACGAGACGCCTAAAGACAAGCGGCGTGATCGATTTCGTCCCCACAGGCGAACCGGCCCGCGTCTCGTTTTTCAAGTTCTCCACATCACGCGGGGTTCTTTTCTCCCGCTCGCCGGGCGCCTTGTTGCGCGCCGGTGCGCCTGAATATGTGGATTAATAGATGACGTTCGAACAACTTGGGCTCTCGAAGCACCTCCTACAGGCGCTCGCCGCCAAGAATTATACGAAGCCGACGCCGATCCAGGCGCAGGCCATCCCGACGGTCCTGACCGGCCGCGACCTGTTGGGCATCGCCCAGACCGGCACCGGCAAGACAGCCGCCTTCATGCTGCCTTCGCTGGACCGGCTCGCGGCCGCGCAACGCATTCCCAAGCCCGGCCAGATCCGGATGCTGGTGCTTGCGCCGACGCGTGAGCTTGCCGCGCAGATCGCGGACAGCGCATCCGCCTATGCCAAGAACATCCGGCTCTCAGTCGGCGCCATTTTCGGGGGCGTTCCCAATGGCAAGAGCATCCGCACCGTTTCTCGCGGCCTCGACGTGCTCGTCGCCACGCCCGGCCGCTTGCTCGACCTGGTCGACCAGCGTGCGATCAACCTGCGCGAGCTGGAAATCCTCGTCCTCGACGAAGCGGACCAGATGCTCGACCTCGGTTTCATCCACGCGCTGAAGCGGATCGTGAACATCGTCCCGGCCAAGCGCCAGACCCTGTTCTTCTCGGCGACCATGCCGAAGACCATCAAGCAGCTCGCCGATCAATATCTCAAGAACCCCGCCGAGGTGTCCGTCACTCCGGTGTCCAGCACCGTCCAACGGGTCGAACAGCGGATGCACTACGTCAACCAGGCCGAAAAGACGGCGCTGCTGACTTTGTTCTTCCAGTCGACGGAAATCGAGCGCTCGCTGGTCTTCAGCCGCACGAAGCATGGCGCGGACAAGATCGTCCGGCAGCTGAATGCCGCCGGCATCGAGGCCAATGCGATCCACGGCAACAAGAGCCAGGCGCAGCGTGAGCGGGCCATCGGCCTGTTCAAGACCGGCGAAGTGCCGGTGCTGGTCGCGAC
This sequence comes from Sphingomicrobium sp., assembly GCA_045811225.1. Classification (GTDB taxonomy): domain Bacteria; phylum Pseudomonadota; class Alphaproteobacteria; order Sphingomonadales; family Sphingomonadaceae; genus Sphingomicrobium. Next base: position 23,758 of record JBJMUK010000280.1, read on the forward strand.
CGACATCGCCGCGCGCGGCATCGACATCCCGGGCGTCAGCCATGTCATCAACTTCGACCTTCCTGACGTTCCGGAGCAATATGTCCACCGTATCGGCCGCACGGCGCGTGCCGGCGCGGACGGGATTGCGATCGCCTATTGCTCGGACGACGAGCGCGGCAATTTGCGCGATATCGAGAAGCTGACGCGCCAAAAGCTGCTGGTCGAGCCCCTGCCGGAAGGTCTTCGCGCCGCCGTCGAGGCGATCCGTCGCCTCAAGCCGGCGGCTCCCGAGCGTCCGCAGCAACAGCAACGCCGCCAGGGGCCGCGCGGCAGCCACCGCCCGAACGCGCACCCGGCACATCGCGGCGACGGCGCTCGTCCCTCCGGCAATCGCCGCCGCGGACGTCCCGGCGGGCAGCGGCGGGCGCAGGGCTAATCCGAAGACAAGGGTAATCCGAAGGCGGCGCCGAGGAACGGTGCCGCCTTCCCCTCACGCGCGCGTACGCGTATGCGCGCGTGACTTCGTGATCGGAATCCCTATATCGGGACTATGGCAGAAGATCCCAATCAGAACGAATATGGCGCGGACTCAATCAAGGTCCTGAAGGGCCTTGATGCGGTGCGCAAGCGGCCCGGAATGTACATCGGGGATACCGATGACGGCTCGGGCCTGCATCATATGGTCTACGAGGTGGTCGACAATGCCATCGACGAGGCGCTCGCCGGCCACGCCACCGAGGTGATCGTCACGCTCAATGCCGACGGCTCGGCGACCATCCGCGACAACGGCCGCGGCATCCCCACCGACATCCACACCGAGGAGGGCGTCTCCGCCGCCGAGGTGGTGATGACCCAGCTGCATGCCGGCGGTAAATTCGCGCAAGGAGAGGACGACAACGCCTACAAGGTCTCCGGCGGCCTGCACGGCGTGGGCGTCTCGGTGGTGAACGCGCTCTCCACCACGCTGGAGCTGAAAATCTGGCGCGACGACAAAGAACACTTTGTCCGCTTCCGGAACGGTATCCCCGAGGCGCCCCTCAAGGTGCTGGGGCCCGCGGAGGGCAAGCGCGGCACCGAGGTGACGTTCTGGCCGAGCCTCGAGACGTTCCACAACGTCACAGAGTTCGACTACGCCACCCTGGAGCACCGCCTGCGCGAGCTGGCCTTCCTCAACTCGGGCGTCCGCGTCGTCCTCAAGGACGACCGCCATGCCGACAAGAAACAGGAGGAGATGCTCTACGACGGCGGCATCGCGGAGTTCGTGCGCTACATCGACCGCTCCAAGGCGGCGCTCATCGACGCGCCCGTAATGCTGACCGGCGACAAGGATGGTACCACCGTGGAGCTGGCGCTGTGGTGGAACGACGCCTACCACGAGCACGTCCTGTGCTTCACGAATAACATCCCGCAGCGCGACGGCGGCACCCATCTCGCCGGCTTCCGCGCGGCTCTCACGCGCATCATCAACAAGTACGCGGACGAGACCGGGATCGCCAAGAAGGAGAAGGTGGCCATCACCGGCGATGACGCCCGCGAGGGCCTTACCGCAGTATTGTCCGTGAAGGTGCACGACCCAAAGTTCTCCAGCCAGACCAAGGACAAGCTGGTCTCCTCCGAGGTCAAGGCGGTGGTCGAGGGCATCGTCGGCGACCAGCTGGCAGCCTGGTTCGAGGAGCACCCCAAGGAGGCCAAGACAATCATCGCAAAGGTGGTGGAGGCGGCCGCCGCCCGCGAGGCCGCTCGCAAGGCGCGGGAGCTGACCAGGCGCAAGGGCGCGCTCGACATCAACTCGCTGCCCGGCAAGCTCGCCGAGTGCCAGGACCGCGATCCGGCCAACACCGAAATGTTCATCGTCGAGGGCGACTCGGCGGGCGGCTCGGCCAAGCAGGGCCGCAACCGCGAGTTCCAGGCCGTGCTCCCCTTGCGCGGAAAAATCCTCAACGTGGAGCGCGCGCGCTTCGACAAGATGCTCTCAAGCCAGGAGATCGGCACGCTGATCACGGCCCTGGGCACCGGTATCGGCCGGGACGACTTCGACCTGTCGAAGCTGCGCTACCACAAGATCATCATCATGACCGATGCCGACGTGGACGGCGCGCACATCCGCACGCTGCTGCTCACGTTCTTCTACCGGCAGATGCCGCAGCTGGTGGAGAAGGGGCATCTCTACATCGCCCAGCCGCCGCTCTACAAGGTGGCCAAGGGCAAGTCCGAGACCTACCTCAAGGACCAGCGCGCCTTCGAGGACTACCTGATCGACACCGGCCTGGAGGAGGCGGCGCTGGAGCTTGGCACGGGCGAGGTGCGCGCCCGCCGCGATCTGCGCGATATCGTCGAGCAGGCGCGCTACGTGACCCGCATCATCGAGGAGCTGCACTCGCGCTACACGCGCTTCGTGGTGGAGCAGGCGGCCATCGGCGGCCTGTTCGACCCGAAGCTGCTGCTCTCCGCCGAGCAGGCCAACCACAAGGCAGCCGTCATCGCCGGCCGGCTCGATGTCCTTTCCGAGGAGACCGAGCGCGGCTGGAGCGGCAGGCTCGGCAACGAGGGCTACGTGTTCCGCCGCCAGGTGCGCGGCGTCACCGAGGTGCACACGCTCGACCGGGCCCTGATTGGCTCGCTGGAGGCGCGCCGCCTCAACGAGCGGCTGGCGCATCTCGAGGAGATCTACGCGCTCCCCGCCAAGCTCAAGCGCAAGGACAGCGAGACCCCTGTGTTCGGGCCGCGCACACTGCTGGAGGCCATCTACGAGACCGGCCGCAAGGGCATCAGCGTCCAGCGCTACAAGGGCCTGGGCGAGATGAATCCCGAGCAATTGTGGGAAACCACCATGGATCCCACGAAGCGCATCCTGCTGAGAGTCCAGATCGAGGACGCGATTAGCGCCGGCGAGACCTTCTCGACGCTGATGGGCGACGAGGTCGAGCCACGCCGCCAGTTCATCGAGTCGAACGCGCTCGGGGTCACGAACCTGGACGTGTGATGCGGGTCGCACAGGGGATGGCCCTGGTGACCCGTTGCTGACCGGAACCTTTCGCTCGCTGGCGAGCCGCAATTACCGGCTGTGGGCAGCCGGCGCGCTCGTCTCCAATGTCGGCAC
>JBJMUK010000281.1:0-4188 GCA_045811225.1 Sphingomicrobium sp.
CTCACCTGGCTATATCTGTCGAGCTATGTCCTCATCTTCGGGGCAGAGCTCAATTCGGAACTGGAGCATCAGACCGCAGCCGACACGACCGAAGGTGCGGACAAGCCACTCGGCGCACGCGGCGCATGGGCGGCCGACCACGTTGCCGACGGCCAAGAGCCGGAACCGTCGCAGGCCAGCGGGCTCGGCGGAAATCCAGGCAATGCCACTAGTCGGCCCGCCTTCTTCCCAACTCCAGCGTCACCGGCAACCGGAGATAAGGACGAGCGGCCGAGCGAGCACACCTATCTGACTTCGCGTGCGACAGCTCGTGTGGGAAAGGTGATGGGCATGAAGAAGGTCGGAATGGTTTCCTCCGTACTGTCGACGGCAGGCCTCGCACTCATGCGGCGAAAGGGGCGGGAGGGCGTTGGCGCAACCATGCTCGCTGCGGCGGCCGGGATCGCGTTGCTGAAGAGGGACGACTGACGGGCGTGCCGGATAGCGACCGGGGACATCGCGCGACCTCGCCGTGGCAGATGCCGAGCCGCGCCTGGAAAGACATTGCCTCCCGAACCTGGCAGCGGACGTGGGACGACAATGTCGGGCTCGTTGCGTCCGGCGTTGCCTTCTACGGTTTTTTCGCGCTCGTCTCGCTTCTCGGGATCGTGGTGCTCAGCTACGGCCTGTTCGCAGCGCCGATGACGGTCGTCGCGAACATCCAGGCGATCGCGGCCTATCTTCCTAAGGATGTCGCCGTCGTGATCGGCGACCAGCTTCTGAATGCCGTCCGTACGTCCGAGAATACCAAGGGTGTCGCATTGATCGTTGCCTTTGCTGCAGCGCTTTACGGCGGGACGAACGGCGCGTCGGCCCTAATCACCGCGCTAAACATCGCCTATGAGGAGAAGGAGAAACGCTCGCTGGTGCGCTTCTATGCATTGGCAATGGTCATGACGATCGGAGCAGTGCTTATCACGTTTCTTGCGCTTGCAGCGACGGCCGCGCTGGCGGCTTTCGGTGCGGCCTACCCCCGCTTGCCTTGGGTTCTCGTGCTGCTTGGGCGCTTGCTCGGCTATGTCACGCTCGTGATCGTTGCGGCGGTGCTCATTGCCGCGCTCTACCGTTTCGCTCCTTCGCGGGAGAAGGCGCGGTGGTCCTGGATTACGCCCGGGTCATTGTTCGCTGCGGCCGTCTGGCTGCTGCTCACGATCCTGTTCGGATTCTATGTGACCAACCTAACCAACTATAGCGCGACCTACGGTTCGCTTGGTGCCCTCGCCGCGTTGCAGACGTGGCTGTACCTTTCGGCCTATGTTGTCGTCTTCGGGGCCGAACTGAACAGCGAGATCGAGCATCAGACTGCGCACGACAGCACGACCGGGCCTGAACAGCCCTTGGGCCATCGCGGCGCATGGGCCGCCGACAATGTGGCGGCCAGCGACGAGGTAGAGGACCGACCCGAGGAGGCGCGAGAAGGGGAGAAGCTCACGCAAGCATCCCCCACCATTGCCGACGAGGAGATTTAAGCGGCCGGCAGCAGCCGCTTTTCGCCGGCTAGACGCAGAAGCGAAGCCTGGAGCTTCTCGAACGCCCGCACTTCGATTTGGCGAATGCGTTCACGACTGACGTCATAAACCTGGCTGAGCTCTTCCAACGTCTTCGGCTCGTCGGCGAGGCGGCGTTCCATCAGGATGTTGCGCTCCCGGTCGTTCAGGGACTCCATCGCCTGCAGCAGCAGGTCGTGGCGGACGCGAGTCTCCTCGTCATCGGCCATGAGTTCGTCCTGCAACGGACCATTGTCCACCAGGAAGTCCTGCCACTGACCTTCGCCGCCTTCGTCGCCCTTCAGCGGCGCGTTCAGGCTGGTGTCGCCACCGTGACCCATGCGGCGGTTCATCGACACGACCTCTTCCTCGGTCACGCCAAGGTCTGTCGCGATCTTGGCAACATCGGCTGGCTTGAGGTCGCCTTCTTCGAACGCTTCGATCTGGTTCTTCATGCGCCGCAGGTTGAAGAACAGCTTCTTCTGCGCCGCGGTGGTGCCCATCTTCACCAGGCTCCACGACCGCAGGATGAATTCCTGGATCGAGGCGCGGATCCACCACATTGCATAGGTCGCGAGGCGGAAGCCCCGATCGGGCTCGAACTTCTTCACGCCCTGCATCAGGCCGATATTGCCTTCGGAGATCAGCTCGCTGACGGGCAAACCGTAGCCGCGGTAACCCATGGCGATCTTCGCTACGAGCCGGAGGTGCGAATTGACGAGCTTCGCAGCAGCGTCTGTGTCGCCATGCTCCTTCCAGCGCTTGGCAAGCATATATTCTTCCTCGGGCGCGAGGATCGGGAATTTCTTGATTTCGCTCAGGTAGCGATTGAGTCCGGCCTCCCCGCCGGAAGCGGGGATCGAGACGATGCTTTTTTGCTGTGCCATGTTCTTCGTCTTTCTTCCCTGTGCCGGGCGCTATTCCACGCCCTAGCTTTTGTAGTCCTATACACCAAGTGCACTGAACAGTTCCTGCATGTCCGGTGGCATGCCACTCTCGAACGACAGGCGGTGCTTCGTTACGGGGTGAACAAAGCCGAGCACTGAGGCGTGCAGCGCCTGTCGACCGAAATTCAATTCCTTCAACACTTCGCGATGCGTGCGGCTGGCACGCCCGTAAACCGGGTCACCCAGCAGTGCATGACCAACCGACGCCATGTGCACTCGGACCTGGTGAGTCCGGCCTGTTTCAAGGCGGCATTCGATCAGGGCTGCGTCACGCAGCGGCTGCAGCCGTGTCCAGTGCGTGACTGCCCGCTTGCCCCGACCCTCCGCCACGACCGCGATCTTTTTCCGGTTTGTCGACGAACGCGCCAATGGAGCGTCAACTGTTCCCGTCGACGTCTTCGGCAGCCCGGAGACGATCGCGAGATACCGCCGGTCAATGGTGTGAGCCGCAAACTGATCGGCAAGCCCCACGTGCGCAACGTCGGTCTTGGCCACGACCAACAGACCGGACGTGTCCTTGTCAATCCGGTGGACAATTCCAGGACGTGCAACGCCGCCTATGCCGGACAGGCTTCCTCCGCAGTGGTGAAGCAGAGCGTTGACCAGCGTGCGGTCGAAATTGCCCGCCGCCGGATGGACGACCAGACCGGCGGGCTTGTCGACGACCAGTAGGTGTTGATCCTCGAATGCGATCGTCAGGGGGATGTCCTGAGCCTCGTTATGGGCCGGCTCCGGTTCAGGCACGGCCAGCCGGAATTCCTCATCCCCGCGCACCTTCACCGCGGGGTCGCGCAGCGCCATGCCGCCGGCTTCCAGCGCACCGCTTCTGATCAGGGTCTTGAGCCGTTCCCGCGACAGGTCCGGCAGTGCGTCGGCAAGCGCTCGGTCAAGACGCCAGCCCGCATGGCCAGGCGCCAGTGTCACGTCGATCGTCTGATGCCCCCCGGCCATAGACTGGACTATTTGGGCATTGTTTTCGGTTCTTCAATGACCTGCACGGGGACTTGCCTTACCCTCCCGGCCGGAGGAGTAGGAGCGGCATGGATCTGGACGATCAAATCCGCCGCTATTTCGGAACTTCGGACCTGGCTGCCGTGCCCGCTGCTGCTCTCGAAGCAGGCGTAGAGCATATGAAGGTCGACTTCGGCCTGACCAAGGATCGGGGGCAGCGCTTCGCCTTGTGGTCGTTACTGTTCCTTCTGGGTTCCGCGCCAGACCTCGACGTTGCGTTCGAGAATGAACAGGATCGCGAAGCGGCGCGCAACTTCATGGACCTGATGCAGGGCGCCGCCGGTTTCTGAGCACCCCGGTCGAGCTGGGAACGTACCCTGCATTCCCCCCTGTTGCTGAGTACTCGCTGGACGGAAACGGAGGAGCCGCACAGGGGCCGATCTCGGATCCATCAATTGCCTTGCAACCGGACCGCGGCAGGCTCGGCGCGGCGCCATGCCAAGGCCGTGCGCCATCCGCATCAAGCAACAGGACCGAGGTCAACATTTCACGATGGGCGGCACGCTCTACGGCGAGCAGGTGTTTAGTAAGGACACGCTCAAGGCTTTCGCCGCTGTCCAATTCGATCGGCCCGTCGGACTCGCAGAGTATCTTCAAGCGCCTGAGCAAAAGGCATTCTTGGGTTTCCGAGCACCTCTGCTTTGAGGTCAAAATAGCGTCAAAAGAGAAGGCGGAGACTCGGGGCTCTTCCATCTTTGAGCCTT
>JBJMUK010000282.1:0-5302 GCA_045811225.1 Sphingomicrobium sp.
GGGCGGCAACTTTCTCCACCGCTCGGGCATTGGCGGCGTTCTGCAAGCGTCACGGAGAAGTCATGTCCGAGCGAAAAGCCATCCTCTACCGAATGAAACTTCCGACTCACGAGTGCCCGTTCGGTCTGTTGGCCAAGCGCATGCTCGACGATGCCGGCTTCGAAACCGAGGAGCACCTGCTGACGAGCCGAGAACAGACCGACGCGTTCAAAGCCGAACATGGCGTCGCGACAACGCCCCAGGCGTTCATAAACGGGGAGCGAATTGGCGGCAGCGAAGAGCTTGCGCGATTTCTCGAAAGCGCACTTCAGGACTAACTGTGGCTCTCGCGAAACGGCGTTGACGAGTACCTTGCTTCTTGTGATGGCGCGCCAACCCTCACGAGAGCCGAAATCGTCTTGCCGCTTCCAGCCTTGTCCTTCCCCGCGTGAGTGACGACGCCCCACTCCTGCTCGATACGACGCGGTTGATATGGCGTCGTTGGAAGGGCCGTTACCCCACCGGCATCGACCGCGTCTGCCTTGCTTACCTGCGGCACTTTGGTGACCGCGCACAGGCGGTGGTCCAGCATGATCGCTTTCGCCGCATTCTCAGCCAGGAAGCCTCACGCGAGCTATTCGACCTCCTCGAAGGACCGCCCGATCGATTCCGCAGGGTGCTGCCCTGGCGAGTGCTTCGGCATTTCGGCAACATGAGCTGTCGAGGCCACGGAAGGCCCTATCTCAACATCGGCCATACCGGGCTGAATGCTGCCGGATTCAGAGGATGGATCCGGCGCGCCGACGTGAGGCCCGTCTATCTCGTTCACGATCTCATTCCGATCACGCATCCTGAGTTCTGCCGACCGGGCGAAGCGGAGCGTCACCAGGAGCGGATGCGAACCGTACTGATGACAGCAAGCGGAATCGTCGGGAACAGTCAGGTGACGCTGGATGAGCTCGCGGTCTTCGCTGGGGCCGAAGGCTTGCCGACGGCGCCTTCGATCGCTGCCTGGCTCGGCGTCGATCCGCTGCCCGTGCCGCCGCGCCCGCAGGTGCCCGAGCGGCGTACATTTGTGGTCGTTGGCACCATCGAGGCTCGCAAGAACCATCATTTGCTGCTCGAAATCTGGTCACGCTTGGTCGATCGGCTTGGAACGAAATCGCCGAGGCTCCTGATCATCGGCCAGCGCGGATGGGAAGCAGAGGAGGTTTTCCGTCGCCTCGACCGACCAGGCAAGCTCGAGGGCCACGTCGTCGAACTTGGCTCATGCTCGGACGAGCAGCTGGCGGAGCACCTGGTCACTGCCCGCGCCCTCCTCTTTCCGAGCCTCGTCGAAGGCTATGGTCTGCCGTTGGTCGAGGCTCTGGCTATCGGCGTCCCGGTCATCGCAAGCGACCTCACGGTTTTCCGTGAGATCGGCGGGGACATCCCAGACTATCTCGACGCTCGCGACGGTTCAGGCTGGGAGTCCGCCATTATCGATTACGCTCAGCCGGATAGCGCGTCGCGCGCAGCTCAGCTGCAGAGAATGAAGGGATTTCGAGCGCCAGACTGGGCTGGCCACTTCCGCGCCGTCGAGCACTGGCTCAGCAGCCGAGACGCTCCAGCGTTGACTTGATGAGCGTCTGCACCGCGGACTCGCTCGCGATGCCGCCGCGCACCAGGCACCGATCGACCAGAACTCTCCGGAATGCTCCGTAGACTCCGGGCTCAGGCGGCACCGGATCGGACCAGAATTCGTCGAGGTGCCGGGCGAAGGTCAGCCCGGGAACCTTGTAGATCGCCTCGCCGAGCGTGCAGACGGGGCTCCCGGCCGCAAGCGCCAGAGTCGCCGACGTACTGTTCACGCAGACCATTCCGCTCGTCTCGGCGGCCAGCTGCTCGAGATTTCCGCCGTCGATAAAGTGAATACGCTCGCGAATTCCGAGCCGCCGCGCATGGCGATCAATATAGAGCCGCCAGTTGAACAGCGAAGTATCGAAGGGATGCGCCTTGATGAGCAGGTGAGCTTCTTCCGGCGCGTGGCGGGCGAAGCTCTCGATAACGTAACGCGCTGCAGCCCGCATGTCCGGAAACGGCGAGTGACTGCGGATTTGATAGTCGCCGGAAAGCTGCAGGGGGAACAGGAAGAAGGCCTTTCCTTTGAGCGCCTCCACTGTCTGATGCGCTTGACGCGCACGGAAGCTGCCGGTGAGATATTTCCAGCCCCAGCCCACTCCCTCCATAATCGCGGACCCGGGCCGGTGAGTCCGATAGAAGGGATAAGCGAGCTTCCCGGCGTGTACCGCGATATAATGGCGCGCCGTGTCGCGCACTCGCCGACGAAACGTAGCTGTAATGGGCGGAAGGTACGGCTCGGGAGGAAGCGCGCTTGCCTGCTCCATCAACCATTCCTTGTTGCGGGCAAGCCGCGAATGGCCGTTCACACCGTCGAGCTCGAGGGTCATCCAGTGCGGACGAAGATAACCTTCCTCCAGGACGTAAGTGCGCACACCGCGCAAAGCTGCAACTCCGCGCGCTGACACGTGATACGGACGGCAATCACCGAAGAGGAGGATGTCGGTGATCTGGTGCTCGCGCAGGAAGTTGTCGAAGAACACCGGCCAGTCCCGAAAACGGCCCCGGAAATTCGTTGCTGCCTCTGGCCAGTCCACGCTGTCGCCTGCACAGATGTTGATCCGCTCGACCTTCATCCCGCGCTCGCGCATCGCGGTCGCGAGCTGGTGCATCATCGGCCCGGGAGGACCCTGGAGGAAGAGAAAAGCGCGGCACGCCGGCTTCTGGATAGGCACGCGGGGCCGCAGCAGCCGCCTGTCGGGAGCCGCAACGTCAGGACGAAGAAGAAGGCTGAGATTTCCGGCCGGACGGTTCACTGGACCAGGCTCCTCAAGCGACGCATAAACTTGCCTTGCAGCCGTCGCACACCGACGAGCAGGCCCGGATCGCGCTGCCCATCGCTGGTGAGCCGCGCGACGACCACTTCGGCGGGGCAAGGTAGACCCGTGTTCGGGTCGAGATAACGAGGGTAAAGCAACAACGTGGCGGCAACGAGTTCGTCAAGCGACCGTGTCGCAGTTCGCCGGGCGGGTACCGGCCCCAAGTCACGAGTGAGACCCCAGCCGGCGTAAAATGGAACACCGTAAGTGGTGACCTGCTTACCGCGAAGAAGCGCCTCAAATCCTGCCAGAGATGTGTTCACGTGCACTTCGTCGACCATGGCAATCAGTGAGCCGATTGCATCCTCGTCGGCGATCTGATCGGCATAGCGCAGGCACTGACGCTCGGGGATCGCGCCGCGCCGGTGCCCGGCGAGCACGTCCGGGTGCGGCTTGTAGATGATATATGCGCCCGGCGACTGCTCGCGCACCCGCTTCAGCAGTTCCAGATTGGAGACGAGACCGCAGCCGCCTGTTTGAACGGCGCGGTCGTCCTCGACTTGACCCGGAACGAGGATGTGCAGGCGTTCCCCCGCCGGCCGCGCCAGCACCTCTGCGCCCTGCTCATACTTGGCCAGTCCGGATTCGACGATGACCCCCCGCAGCTCCCTGGCTCGGTCGAGAACGCACTCGTCGAACTCGCCGCTCTGAAGGAGAAGTTCGAGCTCGCTTGGGTTTGACGGGTCGAAATAGGCGCCGAGCCGGTCGACCGTGATCGACAGCGGCGGGATGCAGTCAGCGCCGAGCCCCCTTGAGCGAAGGAACCCGTCTTCGACTTCCACCACCGGCGTCTTCGCCCGCTCACACTCGGACAAAGCCTGAGGTGAAGCTTTCGAACGCCAGACGGCTAGTTGGCCCAGCGGCGCTTCCGCGGCGCTCCGGACGAACCGGAACGGCTGCGAGCCGTTCCACAGCAATGGTCCGACATGGTCCTGCTTCCAGAATGCAAAGCCGAGACCGCCGGCAAGGGCGCGGTTCGAATCAACCAGCTGACGCCAGAACCCGCAAAGCTCCAGCGCCTCACGAGAAGTCATCGGCTCGCCGGTAAAAGGATTTCTTCCCGGGCGGCACGCCAGCCGCTCTGCCAGAGCCGCTTCCGGATCGACAGTGGAGCGAACGGCTGTTCCGGACGCGGGGTCCACCACAAAAACTGGAACATCGAGCAGCGCGGCAACCAGGGAAACCTCGTCATCGGCATCCGCGAACAGGCCAGCGGCGGCGGCCAGCATATGCCATGGATCGCACTCGCCATTGACCAGCATCACATTATCTGCGCCGCGGGCAGACGCGTCATGTGCGTCCCAGAGGACAACAGGCCGGCTTCCCGCGAACTCCTTCGCACTCTCGAGGAGGCGCTTGTCGCGCAGGAGCACGTAGCTATGGGGCAGATTGGGCTGGGCGGCCCAATAAGTGCCCCCGACGCGAAGTCGTCGTACTTCCGCAGCGAGATCGGTGTCGCGTGGCGGTGCGGCGTGCGCCTCGGGGAAGTGACGGACTTTGGCGCTCGGAAATGGCGGAATGCGCAGGAATGGCTGCAGTTGCGATGCCGGAATTGATGCCGAGGCTGCGCCGGAACCTTTAGGTTCGCGCATTTTCTCCTTATCCGTCAGCAAGATAGTAGCCGCGCTCGAAACCACATTGACCCCCAGCCGAGCTTTCTCCTCCCTATCGTCGATTGCGCAACAGTCAAGCGTGGTTCACCCCGACGCTTTAGTTACCGCACTGCAGCGATCCAGTTATCGAAAAGTAAATTGCAAATTGTGCCCCGGGCGCAACAGCTCTGACTTACAGTAATCAAACCCAAGTCGTTACGTTACCGTTCAAACCATTGCCAAGTTTCAGCTCTGCTTTATCCGCAGCTTGCTCAACATCGTCATTGCGAGGCGGAATTGGCCATGTGCCAGAGCCCACCACAACAGCTCCCAGCGTTCGTTCTGCGCGAGAACGCTTGCCTCGAGCGATCGAAACAGATCGAGCGCCTCCTTTGCCGAGAGGTGGCGAACAAGGTTGAACGCGCCATGAAAGCCGAATTCACGGCCGCTCGGTGGAGTGCGCTCATAGGCAAAGCGCCTCGCTACGGCTTCCGGCGCGTAGCGGATCCCTCGTGCCTCAAGCTCCGGGCGACACCATCGCCCGATGACCAGGTCTTCAGGTTCACTACCGTTTAAACGCAGTTCACGGCAGAGCTCGAGCAGCCTCTTCGAGCGCAGCGAAAAGCCGCCATTCCCGACATTATGGCCGTCGCGGAACTGCGGCCACACCGCTCCGATATAATCGAAATCCAGGAAGCCTGGATCCCAAAAGGCGCCATCGAGTACAAAGCCATCCCATTGGATGCAGAGGGCATGATTGGTGTCGATGTGCGAAGCGAGATCGCGAAGGAT
>JBJMUK010000283.1:0-9256 GCA_045811225.1 Sphingomicrobium sp.
CGGGAAGCTCGCGATCCGGAGCGGCTACATCTACCTGCAAAGCGAGGGCCATCCGGTCGAATTCCGAAACATCGAAGTAATGGAACTGAAATGACGTGCAGCCCCATGCCCGCCGGTTCGTTGGGCGAACTCAAGTCCAACGGAGCTTCCCCAAATGACTGACCAGCCGACGGTGACTCTGAATGATGGCCACGCGATGCCACAACTTGGCCAGGGCGTGTTCCTGGTGCCGCCGGAGGACGCGCGGACCTTGGTCGAGACAGGCATTCGCGCCGGCTATCGCGCCATCGACTCCGCCGCATTCTATCGCAATGAGCGCGGCGTCGGAGAGGCTGTTCGGGCATCGGGCGAGGCCATCTTCGTTACGACCAAGCTGTGGCGCGACGAGCAGGGTGGCGACAAGCCACGGCAGGCATTCGAGCGAAGCTTCAACGAACTCGGCCTGGACTGGCTGGACCTCTATCTGATCCACTGGCCCGCCCCATCGATGGGCCTGTACGCCGAGACCTGGAAAGCGTTGATCGAGCTGCGCGATGAAGGCCGGGTTCGCTCCATTGGCGTGTCCAACTTCACCATCGAGCATCTGGAACGGATTATCGGCGAGACGGGGGTGATTCCGGCCGTCAACCAGGTCGAGCTGCACCCCGGCTTCCAGCAGCGCGCGCTCGTCGATTTCCACGAAAGGTACGGGATCGTGACCACCAGCTGGTCGCCGCTCGGACGCGGCGCACTGCTCGACAATCCATTGTTCGCCGAGCTCGGATCGAAGCATGGCAAGACCCCGGCACAAGTGATCATCCGTTGGCACATCGATCGCGGACTGACGGTAATCCCCAAGGCGTCCAGCGAGGCACGGCTGCGCGAAAACCTCGAAGTATTCGACTTCCGCCTCGATGAGGATGACTTGGAGCGGATCGCCGCGCTTGACGGAACCTCGCGCATCGGCCCCGATCCCGACTCCATGTAAGCCGATGCTGCGCGAAGGTCCGATGATCGACGCGCATCGCGTCACACTGGCGGCGGAAGACGATTTCGATGGCTGGCGCGATGCCGCCCGCGATCTGGCCGAAGCCGGTGTTCCGCCCGAAGCGATCGTCTGGCAGGTCGAAGGCGGCGAGGCCGACCTGTTTGCAGACGGCGGCGGATTGCCCTCACCCGCGCCGAGCTTCGCCGTTCCGAGGGCATTCGTGGATCTCGCGCGGTTGGCAATCTGCCATTCGGATCCTGAGCGCTTCGCGCTTCTCTATTCCTTGCTGTTTCAGATCCGCCGCAATCGAAGGGCGCTTGAGGATGAGGCGGACCCATTGGTCCGCCGGCTTGAAAAACTCGCCAAGGAAGTCCGCCGCGACATCCACAAGATGCACGCCTTCGTGCGCTTCCGGGAGGTTGAAGACGCCGGCGCCGAAACCCGCTTCGTCGCTTTCTTCGAGCCCGGCCATCACATCGTTCGAACGGCAGCGGGCTTCTTCGCGCGCCGCTTCGCCAATATGCGTTGGTCGATCCTAACGCCCGAACTGTCGATCCATTGGGACGGCGAAAGGGTTACCGAAGGGCCGGGAGCCACGCGCTCCAACACCCCGAGCGGCGACCCAATCGAGGAGACGTGGAAGACTTATTATGCGTCGATCTTCAACCCCGCTCGCCTCAAGGTCAAAGCTATGACGAAGGAGATGCCGAAGAAGTACTGGCGCAACATGCCCGAGACTTCGCTCGTTGCACCGCTGATTGCAGGCGCGCAGGCCCGGGAGGTGGAGATGATTGCACGCTCGCGTAACGAACAGGAAATGGCCGCCACGGGCCTGAAGGATGCGCCCGAAGCAGAGCGCCGGGTTGAGCCGGGGAGCAATGCGCGAGCCTCGTGGGAAGCGCTGCTTAAGGAAGCCCGGGCTTGCACCCGCTGCGACCTTTATAAGTGTGGAACTCAGACCGTGTTCGGCGAGGGTCCGCTCGACGCCTCAATCCTGTTCGTCGGTGAGCAGCCCGGTGACCAGGAGGATCTTGCGGGGCGGCCCTTCGTGGGACCTGCGGGCCAGCTCTTCAATTCCTCACTGGAAATGGCGGGTATCGACCGGTCCAAGACTTACGTCACCAATGCGGTCAAGCATTTCAAATTTGTCCTGCGCGGCAAGAAGCGCATTCACTCCAAGCCTGACACCGCCGAAATCGACGCCTGTCGCTGGTGGCAGGAGCAGGAGCGCGGCCTGATCCGGCCGCCGCTGACGGTTGCTCTCGGTGCCACGGCCGCCCGCTCCTTACTCGGCAAAACGGTCACGATCAGCAAGGTCCGCGAGGCGCCGCTGAGACTTGCGGACGGGAGCGAATGCTGGGTGACGGTACACCCCAGCTTTCTGCTCCGTATCCCCGAAGAGGATCGCCGTCACGAGGAGCGTGCGAGGTTCGTTGACGACCTCAAGCGGATCCAAGCGCGAGCCGAGGAACTCCGGGCCTAAATTCCGACGCGCAGGGTTGCCCGAAGCGTGCGCGGCGCGCCCGGAGCGATGTTGTTGTCGCCGTTGGTCGTTGGGAAATAGTCCACTCCGAGCAGATTCTCGACATTGACCTGCGCCTGCAGCCTGGGCGTGATCTTGTAGAAACCGGCCGCGTCGACCCGGGTATAGCCGGGCAGAACGACGCTGTTGCTGATCGAGGCGAAGGACCTGGTGCGCGCGACGACGCCGAGCCCCGCGCCGAAGCGGTCCGTGAAGTCGTAGCGGTTCCAGAGCGAGAAGCTGTGTCGGGGTACCAGCGGCACGGCGCGGCCGGCGGGCGCAGCCGTCGTCGTCTCAGTGATCTCGGCCTTCTGGAACGCGTAACCAGCGGAGATCTGCCAGCGATCGGTCATGCTCCGCTCCAGGCCGAGTTCGATTCCTTTGCTGCGCTGGGCACCGGTCAGGACTGTCTGGAGCGTGACCGGATCCGTCGATCGCGTGTTGGTCCGGTCCAGCCGATAGATGGCTGCCGTGGCGAGCAGTCCGCTGACCGGTTCCCACTTCGCCCCAATTTCCAGATTCTCGAAACGTTCGGGCTTCAGGTCCGCAGTGGTGGTCGTGAGGCCGCTGAACTGATCGCCGGACTGCGGCAGGAAGGAGCGGCTGAAGCTGCCATAGATCGACAGATTCTTCTGCGGCTTGAGGATCACGCCGATGCGCGGCGAGACGGTGTGGTCCGTCCGGCTCAACCGGAAGCCGGCGCCGTGGAAATCCTGAACCTTCAGCTTGAAACTGTCGAAGCGCACGCCCGCTAGGAGTTTGAGCCAGGACGTGAAGCGAATTTGGTCCTGGGCATAGACTGCGCCGACGGTCGCTTCGGTGCGGTTGTTGGCATCGCTTGCTTGATTGGAAAAGATGACGTCCGCATCGATGGTGACATCGCTAAGCGGCTGTTGGTTGTCCGCCAAGGCCCCCGATTGCCGGAAATTGCGGGACTTCTGCCGCCCGACCTCGAAGCCGAACAATAATGTCTGATCGATGCCGCCAAGCTGGTTTTCCCAGATCAGATCGGTTTGATTGAACAAATTCTGGCGGTCGTTCCGGCTGTTGTAGGCCCCGAACGTCACAACCTCTGTCGCTCCGTTCAGCCCCGACGGATAAATGTTCTGGTAGAACTTGTCATAGTCGCCCGCGAGCGTGCGGTTGCGCAGGAGCAGGCCACCGCCGAAGTCGTGCTGCACCGCCAGCGAGCCGACATGAACATCGGCCTTCGCGTAGCTGAGTTCCGGATCGCCGAAGAAGGTCCTGTCATATCCCTCCAGCGGCTTGTCGATCGTTGCCTGATTTCCGTCGGACACCGAAGGAACGCCGCGGTCGGCTGTGCGCCGATCATGCAGATACTCATACGACAGGTCGATGCGCGTGTCGGGGCCAGCCTGGATCGCGACTGTCGGGTTCACTCCATAGCGCTTGAGGTCAACATGATGACGGAAGCTGTCGCCGTTCTCGTACATGCCATTGATGCGCAACCCCGCGGACCCGCCGAGCGCCTGGTCGACGTCCCCGGCGATGCGGAAGCCCCCATAGCTGTCGCCCGCGATGGAAAACTGCCTGTCGGTGGTCAGGCTTGGGCGCTTCAGCACGCGGTTGACGATCCCGCCCCCGCCGCCACGCCCGAAGATCATCGCATTGGACCCACGCAGAACCTCCACCCGGTCAACATTGTAAAGGTCGCGGAAATATTGGACGTCGTCACGCACACCGTCGACGAAGAAGTCCGCAGTCGAATTGTTGCCCCGCAAGGTCATCTGATCCCGGTTGCTCTCTCCCGACGCGGGGCTCGCGCCCGGAACGAACATCAGCACGTCGGCAATGGATCGAAGGCTCTGATCGGCGATCTGTGCCTTGGAGACGACGGTCATCGCCTGCGGCACATCCTTGATGTTCGTAT
The DNA here is from genome assembly GCA_045811225.1 of Sphingomicrobium sp. GTDB lineage: Bacteria > Pseudomonadota > Alphaproteobacteria > Sphingomonadales > Sphingomonadaceae > Sphingomicrobium. Next base: position 4,381 of record JBJMUK010000283.1, read on the forward strand.
TGGTCTTGGTCGCGGTGGTGGTTGACCGGACACCATATTCGGTGTGCTTGCCTGTAACGACGATCTCTGGAGCATCGCCGGCTCCGTCGGTTGCGACCACAGAATCATCGGCGGCGGCGAGCGCGTGGCCGGAGGCAGTGAGAAGCAACGAAGCCACGGCAAAACGAAGATGCATGAAACGGCCAACCCCTTTGATGACCGCTCACCTACCGTTATTGATACTAATTCGCAATAGCGATCATTCTGCCGCCATAAGGGTTCCCGCTGCTCCCAAGTCCACGGACACAAGCCGGCTGACCCCTTTCTCGATCATTGTTACGCCATAGAGCCGGTGCATGCGGCTCATCGTCACTGCATTGTGGGTCACGATCAGGTAGCGCGTGTGGGTCTCCTGCGTCATCCGGTCCAGCAACTCGCAGAAGCGTTCGACATTCGCATCGTCGAGCGGCGCATCGACCTCGTCGAGCACGCAGATGGGGGCCGGATTGGTAAGGAAAAGCCCGAAGATGAGTGCGACGGCGGTCAACGCCTGCTCGCCACCGGAGAGCAAAGTCAGCGTGGAAAGCCGCTTACCCGGAGGTTGCGCCATGATCTCCAGTCCCGCCTCGAGCGGATCATCGCTTTCGACCAGTTCCAGATGTGCCTGGCCTCCTTCGAACAGGGTCGTGAACAACCGCCGGAAGTGCCCATTCACTTGCTCGAACGCTTCGAGCAGTCGGACGCGTCCTTCCCGGTTGAGGCTGCCAATCGATCCCCGCAGCCGGTGGATTGCCTGGGTCAGCTCCTCGGCCTCCGCAGCACCTTTCGTGCGCGACGCGTCGAGATCGCTCAGCTCCTGCTCGGCCACGAGATTGACGGGGCCGATTCGATCCCGATCGGCCATCAGCCGTTCGAGCGCCGAAGACTCCGTGTCTGCGTCCCTGACTTCATCGGGACCGAAGCCCAGCACTAACGGGAGCCGTTGTGGAACGCAGTCGAACTTCTCGACGCAGATCCGCGCATATTCCGCACTCCGGCTCTTTTGCGCCTCTGCCCGCGCTTGCGCACCCGCACGGCGTTCGCGCGCTGCCGCAAACCGCTCGTTCGCGCCCGTCACAGTCGCGGCCGTGGACTGAACCGCGCGCTCGGCGGCCTGCTCCGCTTCCAGGGCCGCTGAGATATCGGATTGTGATTGCGCGCTGGCTTTCTCAAGCGCGGAGATTTCCTCGTCGACCTCGGCAGGCTCCGTTTCCAGCCGCTGCCGTTCTTCGGCCTGGTCCGCGCGACGCCGCGCCGCTTCGGTCAACCGGCGCTCCGCATCGGCCCGGCGCCGGCGCCACTCCCCCTGCTCGCGTGCGGCCTGCGCCTGCCGCTCGCGATCGGCAGCGGCCTGCCGCGACCTGGTTGCAGATTCGGCGCGCTTGTCTGCGACCTGTGAGGCTGCGGCCGCGGCTGCACCACGCCGGCTGGTGACATCCTGCTCCAGCAACGCGGGATCCGGCAGCGCCGCAAGTGCCGCCTCTGCGCCGTTCAGCGCCTCACGAGCCGCAGTAAGCACTGGCGCGAGATCGGAGAGCCGCTGGTCGAGCCCGCTCCGCTGCGCATCGAGCCGCTCGATCGCAGCCGCGGCACTGTCGATCGCACGGAGCGCCTCGCGACCGGCACGTTCTGCGTTGGCCGCATCCTGGCGCGCCTGCTCTGCGGCGGACCGGGCATGTTCGACCGCGGCGATCGAAGCATCCCGCTCCGACTGGAGTTTCTCGAGCTGCTCCCGGATTCCTGGAAGCTGCCGGGCCAGATCAGCCAGCCGGTTGGCTCGCACGAGCCGCTCGGCAGCTGCAGCACCGACGTTGGTGGCGACGAAACCATCCCAGCGACGAAGCCGGCCATCGCGCGTGACGAGCCGCTGCCCCACTTGCAGAAGCTGCCCTTCGTCCATGTCAGTCACACCAACCTGGCGAAGCCTTCGCTGCAGCTCGGCCGGCCCATCGACCTTGTCGGCGAGCATCTCGAGTCCCTCGGCAAGAGGAGGATCACCAAGGTCCGGAGCGCTTCCTTCCCACCTGCGCGAAGCATCGCCGCCGATCGACGCGTCAGCATCGTCCCCTAGCGCCGCGGCCAGTGCCCGCTCGTAGCCGGGAGTTGCCGAGAGGCTCGAGATGGCGGTCCCTCCACCCTCCTGAAGGGCCCGCGCGAGCGCGTCATGCTCGGACTGCATGGCGGCCAAAGCCGCTCTTGCGGTGGCGAGGATGCTTTCGGCTTCGTCCCGTGCAGTCGCGGCATTTGCACGCGCTTGCTCAGCCTCGACCTGACGCAGTTCCGCGCTTGCAAAGTCGTGCTTCGCCGCTTCCGCCGCGGCTTCGGCCTGCTCCAGCGCCCTCTGGATCTCCGCGCCGTCGGGAAGCGAGTCGCGCTGCTGCCTAAGCCGTTCCTCCTCCTGCCGAGTCCGTGCAAGTTGGACTCGGGCAGCCTCCACCGCCGCCTCCGCGACCCTGCGCTCGGCGCGCATCGCGGCCTGCCTTGCGAGCAGATCGGCGAGTTGCGCTTCGGCATCGCGGGACGCGGTCTCGCTCGCCGTCAGCTCGGTTGAGATTCGTACGGCCTCGCTCTCCGCAGCCTGCAGGCGTGCGTCGATGTCTGCCTGTTCGCGGGTCAGCTGCTCGGTTGCGGCCACCGCATCCCGCTTAAGCGCTTCCTCGCGTTCGACGTCGCTCGCCAGCGATGCCGAAAGCCGGTCCAATTCGGCCAGGCGGCGGCTGATGGTGTCGCGTCTGGCTCGGGTCGTGGCGAGGTCGTGAGCAACCTTGTGCCCCGCCTCACGCGCTTGGGTCAGCGCGTGGCGGCAGGCAGTGAGTTCGCGGGCGGCACGTTCCTGCGCGATGAGCGCCTCGTCCATGCCTTTCTGGATCTCTGCGACTTCCTGTACAGCAGTCGCTGCTTCCCGGTCGGCGGCGGCGGCCGCACGATCAGCTTCGATCCAGCGGGCGTGGACCAGCTTACCTTCGACAAGACGGATCTGATCGGTAATCTGACGATAGCGCTCGGCCGCTCGGGCCTGTCGGCGCAACGCAGCTGCGCGCGAGTCCTGATCCGCCATGATCTCGGCGAGGCGGGCAAGGTTGGTTTCCGTCGCCCGAAGCTTCTGCTCCGCATCCTTCCGCCTGGCATGAAGCCCTGAGATCCCGGCCGCCTCCTCCAGCATTTGCCGGCGCTCGGTCGGCTTGGCCGCGATGACGGCGCCGATCCGCCCCTGGCTGACAAGCGCCGGTGAGTGGGCCCCGGTCGCGGCATCGGCAAACAGCAGGGCGATGTCCTTCGCCCTAACGTCGCGCCCGTCGAGCCGGTAGGCCGAACCGGACCCGCGCTCGATGCGGCGCGTCACTTCACTTTCGCGAAGCCCCTCGGAGGAATCGGCTCGTTCCAGCAGCATCGAAACCTCGGCGAAATCGCGAGGCGCCCGCGTAGCCGTGCCGGCGAAGATCACGTCTTCCATTCCGCCGCCACGGAGGGACTTGGGGCTGGCTTCGCCCATCGCCCAGCGGATCGCTTCGAGCAGGTTTGACTTGCCGCAGCCATTGGGACCCACGATGCCCGTAAGCCCGCGTTCGATGCGCAGTTCAGCAGGTTCGACGAAGCTCTTGAAGCCTGAAAGCTTCAGCCTCTTGATCTGCATGAACGCCCCCAGACCTCCATCAGCCGGTCGATTCGCGCAGGATCGGTTCTAGCGTCGCCCAGCTGTGGGTGCCGATGTTGGCTCCATTGATGAAGAAGGTCGGAGTGCCATGCACACCCCGTTCCGAGGCCGCCTCGGCCATCTTGCCCAGCCGGTCGAGGGCGGCCTGGTCAGCGAGGCAGCGCTTTGCCTGCGCGGGAGGGATGCCATGTTTCGCCCCTACCGCGATCAGCCCCGCAACCTCCGCCAGCCGCGCGAGCCGCTGGCCCTCCGGCAAAGCGTTCAGTTGATCCTTTTGCGCCTGGGTGAGCGAAGTAACTCGGCCCATCCACTGCCGCTGTGTCGAATAGAGATCGTCAGCCACCGGGAAGAATCGGGCCGCGCCGCCGCAGCGCGCAACCAGGCTCGCGGAAACGTCCAGCCCGTTCAGGATGTAGTTGCGATATTCGTAGCTCGCTTTGCCCGTCCGGACATAGTCCGCAATGAGTGGCTTCACCCCCGCAAGAGCGAAGTGCTGGCAGTGAGAGCATGTCAGGGAACCATATTCGACCAACTTCAGCTTCGCATTAGGATTCCCCATGCGGAAGCCGCCCTCAGGCGTTGCAGCGACCGTTTTGCTCCAGTCGCGCGCCACGGCGCGCCGTTGAGGAGCCGCCGTGACCACTGCACTGGCGGTCGCGGCGAGCATCATTCCCGCAGCGATCGAGTAGTGGAGCGACCGCACTAGAGCGCCTTCTTAAGCTCTGGTTCGAGCATCGGCCAGGTCGCGGCGTCCTTCACCAGCTTGCCGTTGATCACGAACGCGGGCGTGCCGGGAATGTTGAACGTCGAAGCGCCGTCGCTGTTCATTTCCACCAGTTTGTCCGCTTCCGACTGGTTCGCAAGGCACTGGCTGCTCTTCGCCGAAGGTACGCCGCGCTGCGCAGCCCACGACTGGAAACCTGCATATTGCGCCATCGCAGCGAATTGCTGCGCCGGAGTCATTGACTGGACCTTCTCCATCTCCGCTTGCGGGATAGCCTGGATCTTGGTGAACCAGTTCTTCTGGTCAGCGTACATGGCGCGGGTCAGCGGGAAGAAGCTCTGCGCGCCGTTGCAGCGCGTGATGAGCGACCCGGTGAGGTCCAGCGGATCGCGGACGAAGTTGCGGAATTCGAACGCGACCTTCCCCGTCTTCACATAATTTTCGATCAGCGCCGGGATGCCCTTCTCATCGAATTCCGC
>JBJMUK010000284.1:0-31622 GCA_045811225.1 Sphingomicrobium sp.
GGCGACTGGACGACTTCTTTGCTGGTGAACACATAACGGCACGGATAGGGATTCTGGCCCTCTGCGAACCAGATTTGCCAGTCGGTTTCCTTTGTCCGGAAAGCAAAATGGTCGCACTCCGTGCCGCCAATCACGCCGCTGCCAAGATCCTTTACGTCCGTCACGTCACCCGTCAGCTCGCCATAGACATTCTGGGCCAGCAGGTCGGCACCGGGAATCTGCCTTTTAAAGCGATCCCGCAATTGAGTGATCAGATTGTCGATCGTGCCAGGCACTGCTGCCTGAACATAGGCATTCTGGCCCTTTCCCAGGATCGTCAGGGTCTTGCCATCGAACACCATCTCGGTGTCGGCAAAGCCAGACTGGCGGGTGGTACGGATCTTGTCGGGCCGGTTGAGAAGAATTGTTCCAGAGGTTGCGAGCTGAAGTTTCTGCTTATCATTTGTGACTACCTCAAACACCGAGTCATAGCCCATGGAAATGGCCGGTTGGGCTGCAAGATAGTCCGACATCGCCTTTAGCCGGGCCTTGGCATGCTGCACGGTCGGATCCTGCTCGTTGACGGTTCGCTCCGCCGCAACTGGTTCGGTCGCTTTCGGCTGCCCTGTATTTTGTTCGCTCACATTCCGCTCAGCCGTGGGCGAGCAGGAAGATAGGCCAAGTCCAATGATCAGGACCAGCGTGGCGTGGGAAACCACCATGACAGAGCGTCTTGTTCTCCCGCGGAATTTGGACATCGCTCGAAGCTCCTCTTCGTCAGGCCCAAGAGATCGAAGATTGGCAAGCGAGCCTCTGGGCACGAGGGAACAGTAAGCGGCCAATCGAAGCGGACAATCAGGGGAAATACCCCCGTTTGGCGATGGAATCGGCAACCGGATGGTCCTCGGCGCCATGCCGACGACCCTTGGTGCACAACAAGCGGTTCGACACCGCCAAAAAATGGCTCTTATTGCCGTTCCGCCTGATTGGAACGGGAGAATCCTTTACCCAACCATGCGCCAAGGAGACATCCCAATGCGCTTGTTCATTGTCGGGGCCATCGGGCTTATATTCGCAAGCGCCGAGCTTCACGCTCAAGAAATGGTTGACGTTTCGGCGAGCGATGCCGGTGTGGTGTTACCGGAGGACATATTCGGGCTGCCCCCCGGTCAGTGGTTCGTCGCTCGGCAGGTGTCGCAAGGCAGCGAGGCTTGCTCGGCAGAAGCCTGCGAGGCTGGCTTCAATTCAGGCAGCCTGGTGTTAAGCGTCGAGCATGCAAAAGATAATGTTCGCGTTATCGCAGGATTTCGCGGTTGCCCGCGGGTGGCGTTTCAGGAAGTCGAGACAGGCATGCGGCCAGGCTCATACAAGCGGGGCAAGGTTTCCGAGATGATCAAACTTGTGGTCAAGGCGGCGGAGAAGAGTTGCAACCTCGAGTCTCCGAGCGTGCCGAAACTCGATGTAAGCTCGCTGTTTCCAAAGCCCTAACTTTGTCCATTTTTCCGGCTTGCTCGGGCAAGTTTTCACAAAAGCTAGGCAATTACCCGATATGTCGGACGACGGTTGGAGCGCATTCATAAAAGTGCCATGGCATCCCCCTATGGCGTTCCTCCTCCCCCGGCTGCCCCCTCCTGTCAGCCGGGGGTTTTCTTTCGCCTCGTTGCCGTGACAGGAAGGTGGCGCCGCAGGAAAGCGCGACACCCGATTACGAGGTGACTAGAACCCCCATCAATACTCGTCGAAATATCTTTGGATCTGATGGGCATCCTTGGTTTTTGTCAGCGCCAGTTGCAGCAGAACGCGAGATTTGCCCGGATTGAGTTCGCCTGATGCGACGAAGCCCATCTTGTCGTCGTCGATTTCATTGTTGCGATAGATGATGCCGGACCCAGTGCGGGAGCTGCGGACCACGGCAATACCCTGCTTGGCGGCACTGGCGAGCCGATCGATTGCCGGCTGTGTCATATTCCCCGCACCCACGCCGGCGATGACCAGGCCCTTGGCGCCGTTCCTGACCGCTGCATCAATTAGGTCTACGCTCATGTTGGGATGGGCGTAGATGATGTCGACCCGTGGAAGGCTGCGCAAGCCGTCGGTTGAGAAGGCGCTTGAGCGACCGTATTTTTTGTCGAGAGGCTGGAACCAGCTGATGGTGCCGGTGTTCACCAGCGCCGCCGGTCCGCGGTTGACGCTCACGAACGTCTGAACCCGTGTTGCGTTCGTCTTGGTGGCATTGCGCGCATAGTCCAACTCATCATTCATCGAGATAAGAACGCCGCGTCCTCGAGCACTAGGATTCGCCGCCGCCGCGACCGCATTGTAGAGGTTGCCGGGCCCATCGGCGCTGACCGCCGTGGCGGGTCTCATCGCCGCAACCATCACGATCGGCTTGTCGCTGTGAGTCACGAGGCTCAGGAAGTAGCTCGTTTCTTCCAGCGTGTCGGTGCCGTGCGTGATGACGATTCCATCGTTATCAGGTGACTCTAGAATGGCGTTCACCCGATTAGCGAGCTTCAGCCAGACCTCATCGTTCATGTCCTGGCTGCCAATCTTGACTACCTGCTCGCCACTGATCACGGCCAGCTTCCCGAGGTTCGGCACTGCGTCGATCAGTTGCTGGACGTCGAAGGCGCCGGCCTTGTAGCCATACTCGCCGGCCTTGGCCTGCTCGCCGGCGATCGTGCCGCCGGTCGCGACGATCCGCACGCGCGCGCTTTGCGCGTCTACCGCAGTCGTGAGTGAAACGCCGGCGAGTAGCGTTAGCGCAGTGATGAGCGTTCGCATGACAGATTCCTTTCAACTTTGTGAGGGCAGGGGCGCCAGGTCGTTGGGACCGGCAGCTGTCAGGCTCGCCTCGTAGGCCTCGCGATAACCTCGGGCGATGCTTCTTACTGCCCGCCCAATGTCATCGTAAACGTGATCGGGGAGGTTCGCGAAGGACACGCGCACCGACCAGTCAGGCGCGGCGAACCCGTTGCCGTTGAGGAGGACGATGCCGTGTTCTTCCGCCAACCGGAAGACCGGATCGAGCGGGTGAACATTGGCCTTGACCCAGTTTACGACATCCTCGCCAAGATATTTTCGCATCCAGAATTCGAAGTCGATGAGACCGTAGTAATAGTCGTAGTGGGGATTGTCGGAGACCTCGATCCCAAGCCCTTCCACGGTCGCTTCGAAGCGCTTCTTTACAATTCCGATGCAGGCCCGCTGATAATCCTTTTCGCTGTCCATAAGCTCGTACAGCGAGAAGATGGTCATCATCACCTGCTGGGGGAGGGACAGCCCTGCGGTATGATTGAGGGCGACATCGCGGCTGTCCGCGACAATGCGGTCGATGAACGCCAGCTTCTCGGGTTCCAGTGTGAGGGCATGGTAGCGGTGGTTGATCTTGGCTTGAACCTCCGCCGGATGCCCCGCGATTAGCCGATCGAGGACATTGTCCTCGTGCAAGGCGATCGTGCCCAGCCGCCAGCCGGTACAGCCGAAATATTTGCTGAAGGAATAGACGCCGATGGTGTTGTGCGGGAATGCGCCCATCAGCGATCGGAAGCCCGGTACGAATGTCCCGTACACGTCGTCGGTAAGCAGGATCAGGTCGGGCCGTTGCTCGAGGATCGTCCCGATACGAGCGATCGTCTCTTCCGACAGCGCCATTGCGCTTGGATTGCCAGGATTGACCACGAAGAATGCCTTAATCTCCGGATCCAATAGCAGTTGCAGATCGTCGCCGAGCTGAAAACGGTCTTCCTGGAGCGAGTGGATCTCGGTGATCTGAAGGCCGTAATCTTCAAGAATCGGCATCTCGAGATAGGGTGTGAAAATCGGCACAGCGAGCGCGATCCGGTCGCCCGGGTTGAGCAACCGGTTGGTTTTCAGGGATTTGAAAATGTAACACATCGCCGCGGTCCCGCCTTCGACCGCATAGATTTTGAATGCGCCTCCTGGCCGCGGCTCGCCACACATTGCCCATTGCAAATATTCATGGACCACCCGCTCGGCATGCCTGAGCATCCTGTCGGGCACAGGGTAATTGTCGCCAATGATGGAATCGACCAGTTCATGGACAAATTCGTCCGCGGAGAAGCCGAAAGTCTCGACGCTCCATGGCAAGAGTGCCTGCAGGAATTTTGCGCCAGGGCCAGAGCTATTGGCGGTGACCCAGGAGCGAAAGCGGTCTGCGATCCCTTTGGCCTGCGGCATGCCACCGATAGCGGGCGGCAAATCGAGCACCCGCCGACTCTCCGTCATGGCGAATTGCCCCAGGAGGAAGAACGCATCCCGCGGCACGGTTGCAATCCAGTTGGGGTTGCCCCGTCCCGCATTGATGAAGGAGATCGCGGCATCTTCCGATTTTTGGCGGGCCCGCGCGATCAGGAAGTCCTTGATCTCGAATGGGCTCAGGGTTTTATATTCGTCGAGCTTCATGACATCCATGTCTTGTCTCCAAGGCGTGCCGGTGACCGTCAGGCCATCAGCAAGACGACGGCCATTCCAGAGATGGTGAGGAGCGTATTGCTGACCGCGTACGGCATTCCGTAGCCGAGCGCTGGCACCTTGCTGCGGGCTTCATCCTGGATCATGCCGAGCGCCGCGGTCGTGGTCCGGGCACCGGCAACCACTCCGAACAGGATGGCCGGATGAAATTTGAAGATGTACTTTCCGATGTACAGACCGACGACGAGCGGGATGGTGGTCGCCACGAGTCCCCACAGGAAAAGGGCCGCACCCATATCAATGAGTCCCTGGACGAAGCCCGGGCCGGCGTTGATGCCGACGATCGCGATGAACACGTTAAGGCCGAGCGTATTCATCAGCCACAGTGACGGGGCAGGGACGTTACCGATGACGGGGAAAACTGCCCGAACGTAGCCGAGGACCAGGCCCAGGAGCAAAGCGCCACCGGCCGGTGAAAGACTGATTGGGACGCCGGCAATCGTCATCGTCAACGCACCGAGGTAACCGCCAATGACAATACCGGCCGCCACTACGGCAAGATCGGTCGCTTCGGTTGGCCGATCCGCATAGCCGAGCGCATTTGCGGCCTGTTCCGTGTTTCGGGTCGAGCCAACCAGCGTCAGAATGTCGCCGCGAAGGATCTCCACGTTCGGGAAGATCGGGATCTCGACCTGGTTGCGGACGATCTTGCGAAGGAAAACGCCCTGGGCGAACTGGGCCTCCCCGATCTCGCTGATCGTCTTACCGTTATAGGTCTTGTTGCGGACGAGCACGTCGACCTTCTCGACCGACAAATCCTGCAACTCGCGATCCGACACTTCGGTGAGGACGGTGTCGATCTGTTCGACGAGAATGTCGCGTGGTCCCGAGATGACGACGGAGTCGCCCGCGAGCAGGATCGTATCCTCTTTAGCGTCGATGATTTCGCTACCCCGCCTAATGCGCTCAGCGAATATGCGGAGGCCGGGGAATGCTTGCTTGACGGTCTTTCCAGCAAGTACACTTGCCTCGTTAATAACGTAGGCGTGGGTGTCGAACTTGCGGTACGCCGACACAGCATTGGTGTCGTCATTCGTGGCCCCGCCGAGTTGTGATTCATAATCCTTGCACGCAGCGGGCAGATCGATGCCGAGGAGCTTCGGACCGAATTTGGCAATCACGATTGCCGAACCAACCGTTCCATAAATATAGGTCACGGCATAACCGACAGGAATCTGGTCGAGGATGGTTTTTACCGCATCGGGCTCCAGCCCAAGCCGGCTGATCTGATTGGTTGCGACTCCAATCGATGCCGAAATGGTCTGCGATCCTGCGAAGATACCGGTGGCGTAGCCAGCCTCGAAGCCGCCGAGCTTGGAGACGCCGACGACGGAGAGGAGACACAGCGCACAGACGATGACTGCAAACAGAATCTGCTTTGGCCCCTCCTTGCTCAAACCGGCAAAGAACTGCGGGCCGACGCCGTAGCCAACGGCGAAAAGGAACAGCAGGAAAAACGCGGACTTGATCGGTCCCTCGATTGTCATGCCCATCTGGCCGACGACGATGGCCGCCAGCAGCGTCGCAGTGACGTTCCCGAGCGAGAAGCCAGCCAACTTCTTCGGGCCAATCCAGAAGCCGATCGCCAGCGCGAGGAAGACCGCCAGCTCCGGATAGGCGTAGAGCGTTTCTACCAGAAAATCAGTCATGTGACGCTGGCACGATCACCCCTCCTGACCAGGGAATGCGGCGACCAACCGCCTGCATTCCGTGATAAATACTGGACCCGGACCGCCTCCTGGGTAGTCCGGACAATCCCGCATCGAACTGAGAAAATACCCTCCCGGCGTGCGCCTTCAGTTGGACAGCGGTGCCAGCTTCTCGGATTTTGGCTTTACACTTGCCAAGCGCTTTGGCCGCCCCGCTTCCCGTTTGATCAGCTTCAGGCCGCGTGCGGAATCGAAACCGTGGATTTCCTTCACATCGAGCTTGCGCATGAAGTCGATGGTTTCCCTGGTGATGACCTGCCCCGGAACAAGGATTGGGAATCCTGGCGGGTATGGGATGACGAAGTTGGCCGACACCATGTCGGGGCCTTCGCTCAAGCGATGATCGACATCCACGCTGGCCAGGCCGACATACTCGCAATGTGCCGCATCGTAAGCTCCGTAGAAGGCCGTCCGCATATCGCCCTCGGGTGTCTTTGTTCCTGCATCGGCACGGTAGGCCTCATCGAACCTGCTGAAGTTCGGCAGGTCGGGAACGTCGACCATCAGTGAATGCACGCCGTTAGCGAAATCCTCGCGGGCTTGTGCGCCATGCGCGAGCCGCTGATCGATCGACCGGCTGATCTCAAGGAGCACGCGGATCAGCTGCGCAACGTCGCTGCGAGTATTGTTGATGTTCGACTGAAGCAGAACGCTGTTGCGAGAGGTCTTGTTGACCTGGATGTCGTACGTATCGGCAAGCAACGCCTTGAACCGAGTTCCGTCGAAACCCGCCGTGCCGCAGATCAGCGTCATGCGTGTTGGGTCGAGGCAGAACTCGTCCTCGCGCATGCTGCGGGCGACTTCGCCCCAATTGGCGCCGGGCGCCAGATAATCGACAAATCCGGTTTGCCGGTACTCGGCAGGGATCATCTTGTCCGCGCCTAGGATGCTGAAATACTTCGAGATCAGAGGGTGGCTCGCGATCTCCCGGCGAATGTCGAGCGCGATCTGAATCGCGTTCCAGACCAGACCATAGCCTTCCAGCTCCATCTGCCTCCGTGCCACGTCAAGGCTGGCGATGATCTGCTGGTTGGGACTGGTCGAAGCATGGGTGAACACAGCTTCGTGGAACTGGGCTTCGACGTCGGCGAAATCTATGTCCTTCACCAGCATCATGGACCCTTGCCGAAAGGCGGACATAGACTTGTGGGTCGAGTTTGTCTGGTAGACGCGAAGACGTATCTTGCGCGGATCCGGTATGAGCCGAGTGTCCAGTAAGACATCGCGAGACGGCGTGGCGCCAAGCATCGACTGCTGCTTTTCATAGGCGTCCACCGACCTCGGGTCTTGCATCCAGCGCTCGATGTCGGCGCCTGCACCCATTGCCGTGCGGGGTCGCAGGAAAGGAGACCAGTGAGCGAAGCCAAACCAAGCTTCGTCCCACAGGAAGACGAGGTCGGGCTTAATCGAAAGACACTCTTCCATGACTCTGCGAACATCGTAAATATGACCGTCGAAGGTGCAGTTCGTCAGGTCCACCATTTTTAAGCGGTCGAGCCGGCCCTCGTCGCGCAGATCGAGCATGGCCTGTTTGACCGATCGCAACGGCACAGCGCCGTACATGGAATATTCGGTCATTGGATAGGCGTCGACGTACAACGGCTGCCCACCCGCCAGCACCAGTCCGTAATGGTGAGATTTGTGGCAATTGCGGTCGAGGATGACGATGTCGCCTGGTCCGACCAAGGCCTGGTGGACCATCTTGTTGCTAGTCGATGTTCCGTTGGTCACGAAGAAGACCTTGTCGGCCCCGAAGGCACGGGCCGCCATGTCCTGAGCGCGCTTTATGTTGCCCACCGGCTCGAGGAGGCTGTCGAGTCCGCCTGTGGTCGCACTGCTCTCAGCGAGAAACAGGTTGATGCCGTAGAACTCGCCCATGTCTCGGATCCAGTCCGACTTAAACACCGACTTACCCCGCGCGATCGGGAGCGCATGGAAGGTGCCGATGGGACGTTGCGCATACTTCTTGAGATTGTCGAAGAAAGGCGACTCGAACCGCTCCCGGACGCCTTCAAGTACCGCAAGGTGCATCTCCAAGAGCTCTTCTACCTGATAGAAAATACGACGCAGGGAATCCGCCTTCGGATCGCCCGCCAGTTTTTCAACGTGTCGATCGGACAGTAGGTACAGGTCGAGCTCGGGCCGGAGGTGTTTCAGCTGATCGACCAGTGGCAGAGCGATATTGCCTGCATCGAGGGCATCGGCAGAACCATGCGCGGCGAGGACCTCGCGCAATATCGGCAGGTCGTGCTGGGAGCGCAGCGGGAAGCCTTCAAACACCAGTACCGCCGCCAGATCGGGGTTGACCGCCGCCGCGCAAATCGCGTCCTCGAAGCTGCCGACCGGGACAACTTCATAAATAAACTCATCCTCGGGTCGGCGTAAGCGCCGCATTTCGGCTATCAGGTGCGGCCAGCGCGCCTGCGGCGTCGGAGTGACCACCAGCACCTCGAAATACGGCCGACGACCGGCCGCCTGGCCCAGCGTTGGGGGCAGGAGATCAGCCGGAACGTCGCCGGCATCATCCGTTTCCCACTCGCTTGCATCATGCTTGTAGTCGCGCGTGACGATTGCCGCGGACACCCTGTGCGCAAGTAGCGCAAATGACTCCGCCGAGTCCCTGTCCGAATAGAGCCTCTCCCGCAGCGCGGCAATCAGCCGTTGGCCGGGAAAGGCGTGGAACTCCTCCTGGACCTCAAGTTCGTGGAACTTCGCTTCCACGGTTTCACGATCGCGGTGGCTGCGGGCCCAGCTTCGCGCCAAATTCACCAGATCGCGCCAGCGATCGGCTCGGGCATAGAAGTGATCAATCCGGCGGGGCTCTTCACTTGGAGTTACGTCGCTGGTCATGGCTCGGTCCTGTTCAAGCGAGGTGGACGGCGTAGAAGACAATTTGTCGGCGTCGCGGACGACGAGCCCTCAATTAAGGACGGAAGACGGCGGGCGCCGAACACCGGGCGCGGCAGCCCAATTGAAAGCTGTCCACGGCAATTAGCCAAACTGGGCGAGCGGGTTTGCGTTGAGCTCGCGAATGATGGCTGCAATCGCGCGCTGGCCTCGTACGCTGTTTCCAGCGGCATCCAGCGGCGGCGCAAAGGTGCCGATTCCGAACTTACCCGGTGATGCCCCAACCAATCCTCCTCCCACACCGCTCTTGGTCGGAAGGCCGGTGCGGTATAGCCATTTGCCGCTGTCATCATACATGCCGGCGGTGGCCATAATCGCCAGCAATCCCGGCACGTGGCTGGAATCTATTACTTGCTTCCCCGTGACCGGATTTCGACCACCGAACGCCAGCGTCCCACCCATTACGGCAAGGTCATGCGCTGATACATTGATGGAGCATTGGCGAGTGTAGAGATCAACCGCGACCGCAGGGTCCATCGGGAAGCGCTCATAAGCCGACATCAACGCGCTAATTGCGCGGTTGCGTTGGTTCGTGTCGCTTTCCGATTTGTAGACTGGCTGGTTCACGTCGAGCTGGCGGCCGGCAAAATCGGAGTGGATTTGCAGGATCTTGGACCAGACTTCGTCGGGCGATGATCCGCGCACATTGCCGACGGTCGCGATCGCTCCGGGATTGACGAACGGATTCATTTCTTTGCCGCGGTATTGTTCGACGGCGGTGATTGAATTGAATACCTGGCCGGTGGCGTCGACTCCGACACTGTTCTCGATTGCGGAGTCTCCAGACTCCTGCATCACGAGCGCGGCGGTGAAGACTTTCGAGATCGACTGGATCGAGAACAGCTCTTTAGAATCGCCTGCTTCATGTACGTTGCCGTCAGCGCCGAGGAGGGCGATCCCGAAATAGTTCGACGGAACCTGCGCGAGCGCCGGAATATAGTCCGCATTCTTGCCTTCGTTCAGCGATCGAAACTGGTCATAGGCATGCCTTATTGCTGCATCGACGCGGCCTCCAGCCATGCTCGTGCGCCCCGGCTTCTGAGCGAGCGCCGCCGCAGGCATGATGGTCATGGACCCGGCGATGGCGCCCGACGTGATCGCTCCGATCATGTCGCGCCGGCTCATCGAAAAATGCCTCATTTCAAAAGACCCTTCATTCCATTCAGTTCAACCAGTTCCAAATATTCTCGCTTGAAAATGACCATTTGAAACTGGCTTGGAGCCGCGCGTCGGTACCGCTTTCGCCGTCGTTGTCGGTACGTTTGCCCCACAGAAATTCGGCGCCGGTCATGACGTTGTCCGCGGGGTGGTAGAGCAAGTTTGCCGACGCATAATCGCCACGATGGAAAGCGGTGGCTTCCTGGAAGTTGGTGTTGTCGACCTTCGTAAAGCTGTAACCGATCGACGACGTCCACCGCTTGGACCAGTTGAGGTCGACATAGGCGGTGACGCCGAGCAGCTTCACGGCTTCCGCGGACAGCAGTTGATTGAGCGTTATCGGCTGCGGGGGCGGCGGGAATATCGGTGGTTGGACAAACGGGACAAGCTCTGCGGAAGGCGCAAGATCCATGCCGCCATCGTTCATGTAGCTGGCAATGCCGCGTCCATAGACGACCCCCAGGCGAAGCGTCGCCAGCGATACGTTGATTGCCGACGTCAGATTGAGGCCCCAGCCGGTCTTGTGCCCTTTCGGCTCATTGTCATCCGTCCCGGCAGTGTCGTAGCCGATCTTTCGAAGCAACCCGGCGAGTTGGACGTGTCCCCATTTGCCTTTGTAACGGATGGAGGCGGTCAGATCGGGTAGCTTTTCGTCGCCGCGAATGTTCGTCGCCAGGTCCGGATCGATCAGGCGGATACCGCCTGGGTCAATGTCGTCGGATAAATGCTCGAGCGCGACTGCGCCGGTCCAGCTACTGTTGTTCAGGAAGGTAAACCGAACCTGGGGATTGCGGACGAATACCATTCCGGCGGGACCCCAATAGTCGATGACGTTCGGGAACACATCGCCATCCATGAACAAGGTGTTCGTTTGCCCCGCGAGAAACGGACCCCAGCTTGCATAGATATGTCTGACACGAATGGTGGTTTGGCCCGCGTCGACGCCGGTTCCGTACAGGTCGAACTCGAATTTGGCTTCGTACGGTTTGCCAGCGAGATTTCCGTTCGCTTTGACCCCAAGCCTCGATTGCCGGACGCTGAATACAGACTGTCCGTCGCTTCCGAACTCGCCTTTAGATGTCGGTATTCGCGAGGGCCGAAGCGTTGAATCCCAGTCGGGGTTGACCCGCTTGAAGTCCTGGATCGCGTCAAGCTGGACGAACCCGTATAATTCCAGGTTGTGGTCCTTGGCGAGATCGCTTCGCTTGCTCAGGGCAGGCGTCGTTCGCGTCTGCACATTCTCCAGGGCAGTTACGCGGGATCTCAGCGCTTCAATTTCCTTGAGAAGCGCCTCGCGGTCGTCAGCGGCGGGGCTGGAGGCCGGCTGCTCAGCCGCACCGACTCCGGCTACGGACGAACCGGATATCGCTGACGCGCTTTCGCCGGCGGCGGCCTCGGACCCCAATTCGCCGGCTGCTGCGGCAGCAGGCGACGCGACCATCAAGGCAAGCGGAGCCGCGAATGACAATTGGTTCATGACAAACCCCCAATCTGCTGGCGTTCTCGAACGAGCGTGCGAAAGATAAGGGGCAGGCAGGCTGCCTTTCTGTCCGGCGAAACCCTAGCCCTCTACCGGGAAAACTCGCAGACCCGAGGTTTGGAACCCAAGCCGCAGCAGGGCCGCGGAGCAACGAGCCTTGCCCAAAATGCGGAGGCAGCGGAAACTAACGATGTGCGGGTGAATCCGGATGTGTCAGTCCATCGGACGGGCTTAAGCCGGGCGGCTATGGCCCACCCAAAGCGCTTTCCTTCGCAAATTAACCGATTTGGCCCGCTCACGATGGATCAGCTCGAAGAGGGGCTCCTTGTCATGAACGAAGGCACGGTCGACATGACAGCTTTCTGGGATCAGAATGTGACGGCTTTCCAGCAGACATTGCACTGTGCAATTCGGGAAACGTCCGAAGCCCTTTTTTCCAAAACGCTTTCGCCTCGATTGAGAGTCCAGTTGGAAACGCAGCTGGAGGCTCTGACCCAGCAAGTCGAGTCAACGGACCGTTACATTCATGCCCGCTCGCAGGTGCACGGCCCGTTAAGCCGGACTCTCGGCCTCCCTGGTCTTGATCTCAGCAACCGGACCACCGGAGAGCAACGCCGCCGTATGCCTTGCGATGACCAGCTCTTCATCCGTCGGAAGAACCCACACAGGCAGCCGGGATGACGCGGCATCAATCCGACCACGCCCGACCGTATTTGCCTGCTCATCAATCGCAGCGCCAAGCCAGGCGCAACCGGCAGCGACTTCCCGCCTGGTATTTGCGTCTGCCTCGCCGATGCCGCCGGTGAATATGAGGCCGTCCAGGCCGCCCAGCGCGGCCGCCAGAGAGCCAATTTCCCGAACAATCCGATAGACAAAAAGATCGATGGCTTTTCGCGCCATGGGATCTTCGGAGGCACGTAGGCTGCGCATGTCCGACGTAATCCCGGATACACCGAGCAGTCCGGATTTTCTGTAGATTAGGTCTTCAATCGCTCGAGCGTCCATTTGGCGCTCGTCCATCAAATAGATGATGACGCCTGGGTCGATTGAGCCACATCGCGTGCCCATCATCAAACCTTCGACCGCCGTAAAGCCCATGGTCGTCGCTATGCTGCGGCCATTGTGAACTGCACAAAGGCTGGCGCCATTCCCAAGGTGGGCGATGATGAGCCGACGATCGGCATGTTCTGGCGCCACGTCGCGTAGCCGTCCGCATACATATTCATAGGATAACCCATGGAACCCGTACCGCCTCAGCCCCGCTTCAGTCAGTTCGCGAGGGAGGGCAAAGGAATGCGCCAGTTCCGGCTGGCTTTGATGGAAGGCAGTATCGAAGCACGCGACCTGCGGCATTTCAGGTGCTGCGGCCTGGATTGCCTCGATTGGGGCGAGATTGTGGGGCTGGTGCAGCGGTGCCAGCGGACACAGCATTCGGACGGCGGCAATGACATCCTCGGTCACCAGGACGGGTTCGGCGAATTCGGTGCCGCCGTGAACGACGCGATGGCCAATTCCATCGACCGTTTTTCCTTCAAGCAGCTCCAACGCCTTATCGAGTATGATTTTCGTCGCTGCGCGATGGTCAAGCTGGGGACTCCACGCCTTGTCGAATAGCTGCCCGCCACTGCGGTCTTTAACCGTCAATTGTGGCGCGACGCCTATCTGGTTCATCTGACCGCTGAACAGCCGATCCTCGCCCTCGAATACCGCGAATTTGATGCTTGACGAGCCAGCGTTGATGACCGCGGTGCGCTCCATCTGACGCCTCACTGGATTGCCGACGAGACATCCGCCCGTCGTGCCGCGGCCAGCAGTTGCGCAACCGCACAGGAAGCAATCCGCGCAATTTCCGTATCAGCCCTGCTGGTCAGGATGATGGGCACCTTAGCCCCAAGTACGATACCCGCCGCGTCCGCCCCCGCAAGGAAGGACAGGCTCTTCGCCAGCATATTGCCTGCCTCGAGGTCGGGCACGACAAGGACGGATGCCCGGCCAGCGACCGGGGAATGGATCTTCTTAATCTTAGCGGCTTCGGGGCTGATCGCATTGTCGAGCGCCAGCGGCCCGTCGAGCGTTGCGCCGGTAATCTGGCCACGGTCTGCCATCTTGCACAAAGCTGCTGCCTCAAGCGTCGAAGGCACATCGGGATTGACCGTCTCCATCGCACTGAGGATGGCAACTCTGACGTCCGGCTGACCAAGGGCGTGGGCGAGGTCGATGGCGTTCTGAACGATGTCCATCTTCACTTTCAGGTCGGGGGCAATGTTGACAGCAGCGTCGGTGATGATGAGCGGCTGGCCGTGATCCGGCACGTCCATGACGAAGCAGTGGCTGATTCGGCGTGAAGTCCTCAAGCCGGTTTCGCGAGCGACAACCGCGCCCATGATTTCGTCGGTGTGAAGGCTGCCCTTCATCAACGCTTCGGCACGACCTGCGCGGACCAGGGCGACTGCTTTTGCCGCCGAGTCATGGCTGTGTTTGGCATCCACGATTTCAAACGAGCTGACATCCAGGCCGCAGTCCTGGGCGACCTCCCGGATGCGCTGCTCGGGGCCGACCAGGATGGGGCTAATCAGCCCCAGGCTCGCTGCCTCGACCACACCAGTCAGCGAGGCCCGATCGCAGGGATGAGCGACCGCCGTGATGGCAGGCGCATTTTTCTTCGCTCTTGCTACCAATTCGTGAAATCTCTGGTGGTCGCTCGTCCCGGTTTTAGCCGGTGCCTCTATGACGGACATGCTGCTGGCTCCCTTGCGGTCGCTCGCGAGCTTATGCGGACTGGTTTCGCTTTAAATCCGGATATCTCCTGACGAACTGCAGCTAGGTTCCGATCCTCTGCAATGCTGTGCGCTGTATCAGCAATGGATGCTGGGCAATCTGAGGGTAGACCCTAATTTCGCAGTTCGTTGCGCAACCTATAGCTCGAGATGATCCGACAAGCCGGCGCACCATTGCCGCAAATCGAGGGACATCAGAGTGGACAGCGAACTCCTTGACCGCAAACCGTTCAGCGAACCTGAACTCGATGTGTCCGAGCCGCCACTAGGTTCGGACCGACGCGCGTTCATGATGCAAAGCGCCATGGTTGCGGCCATAGTCGCGGTGGGCGGTCACGCTTCGCCCTTGTTCGGGCAGGTGCCAGCAAAATCGCCGCCGCTCGGCTCGACGCCGCCCGACCCTAACCTGGACGTGGTGAAAAAGTCGAAGGGGCCGGTGATGACCTTGGTCGACGAATTCTACAAGGTCGGGCCCGGCCCATCCTCATCGCACACGATCGGCCCGATGCGTATCACCTATGATTTTTACCAGCGCGCCGCGAAGCTGCCGGCAGATCAACTGGCTCAGGCGACCGCGCTCAAAGTCCACCTGTTCGGCAGCCTGAGCGCCACCGGCAAAGGCCACGGGACGGAGCGCGCGGCACTGGCCGGTCTAGCAGGCTACGAGCCCGCGACGATCGATCCCGCAATCCTGGACGATTTGATCGTGAATCCGGAAAAAGTGTTTCCCGTCAAGCTTGGGACAAAGACGATCAACGTTTCGCTGAAGGACATCATTTACGATGCTCCAAAAGGCGACTTCCATCATCCCAATACGATGACGGCAAAGCTGATGGCAGGAGATAAAGTACTTCTTGAGCAGGAGTATTATTCGGTCGGCGGCGGCTTTATCGAATGGAAGGGCTATCAGCCCCCAAAGAAGAATCCGCCGAAATATCCGTATTCCACCATGGCCGAAGTGCTCGCCTTCACGAAGCGCGACAATATTTCACTCGCCGAGCTGGCCTACGCCAACGAGCTGGCCATCTCCGGTCGGGATAAAGCAACGATCGACGCTTTTCTCGACAAGATCGTCGGCGCGATGCAAGCGACGGTCAGAACAGGCCTGAATGCGCCGCAAGGCGTCCTGCCTGGGCCGATCAAGCTAAAGACCAAGGCCGGCGACGTCTTTAAAAATGCCTTGAAGGAACCTTTGCCCTCCCGGCGCGGCATCGGGATCGTGTCCGCGGCCGCACTCGCCGGATCCGAAGAGAATGCTCGTGGCCACCTCGTCATCACGGCACCCACTGGGGGATCCGCCGGCGTGATGCCTGCGGTGATCTATTCCTTGGGCCCCGACGGCGCCAAGAAGTCACCCCAGAAGTTGCGCGAGGCACTGCTTGCCGCTGCCGTCATCGGCTATTTGTGCAAGCATAACGCCACCTTGTCGGCAGCCGAGGGTGGGTGCCAGGCAGAGATCGGCGTGGCATCCGGCATGGGCGGAGCTGCCATTGCCCAGGCGCATGACGATCCGCCTCAGATTGCCGCCAACGCAGCGGGCGCGGCGCTGGAACACCATCTCGGCATGACTTGCGATCCGGTTGCGGGCTATGTTCAAGTGCCATGCATCGAACGCTGCGCCTTCGGCGCGGTCAAGGCCTGGACCGGCTACCTCATCGCGAGCAATGAAATTCCCGCCAACCGGCGCGTCGACATTGATGCAGTGATCACAGCCCTTGCGCAGACTGCGAAGGACATGAACCCCAAGTACAAGGAGACTTCCGAAGCTGGCCTTGCTCAGTCCCTCGTCCTCTGCTGAGGCCAAGTGAGCGGGCCGGGGCGGCGGTCGGGAGCGACAGCGGCAGTCACCGCCGCCTGGCTCCTGACCGCCGTTTTCTATTTTTACCAATATTCCATGCGCTCGGCGCCGGCCGTCATGGTTCCCGAATTGTCGTCGGCATTCGGCCTGAGCGCGGTTGGCGTCGCCTCGCTGGTCGGCCTGTTCTACTATGGTTACGCGCCTTTCAGCCTGGTTGCCGGCGTTGCGCTCGACCAGCTCGGTCCGCGCAAGGTGGTCCCGCTGGGCGCTGCGAGCGTTGCCATAGGCGCGGTTCTGTTCTCGACCGCCGATCCCACGTTAGGCAGCATCGGCCGATTCATGCAGGGTGCCGGCGGCGTTTTCGCCCTGATTGGCGCCGTCTACCTGGTATCGAATTTCATGCCCGCCGCGCGGGCGGCCACCTTGATCGGGGTTACTCAAATGTTCGGCATGGCCGGAGGTTCGGCGGGTCAGTTCGTGGTCGGTCCGATGATCAGTTCGGGTGTGGCCTGGGACAATTTCTGGCTTGTCATGGGGGTGACCGGGTTCCCAATCGCTGCGCTCCTGCTCCTGCTGATTCCGCGTCGCGAGAAAGCTCAAGCTCCAGCGCGCTCCGGCATTCGGCCAGCGCTGAAAGCGATGGGCGTGGTATTTGCCAATCCGCAGTCCATCTTGTGCGGACTCATCGCGGGACTGCTGTTCATCCCGACGACGATATTCGACATGGTCTGGGGCGTGCGCTTTCTCCAAGAAGCACACGACCTTCCGTATTCGGTCGCAGTCCTACGCTCCGCCGCGGTTCCGTTCGGGTGGATCATTGGTTGTCCGTTGCTCGGCTGGTTGACCGACCGCATAGGCCGGCGCAAGCCGGTCATCATTGGCGCCGGGGCCGTCCTGCTGACGGCCCTCGCACTCATATTGTTCGCCCCCGCCGGCAGCTTCCCGCCTTACAGTCTGGCGCTTATCGCTGGGGTCGCTTCTGGAGCGGCGATGATCCCCTACACGGTGATCAAGGAAGCAAACCGTCCGGAGCACAGCGGCACCGCAACAGGCGTCGTCAACTTCCTCAATTTCTCGATGACGGCGGTGTGCGGCCCGATGTTCGCCCGCAGCCTCATGGGCGTGACTGGGGGCGGGGAGCGAAACGTTGCCCATTACCAGGCCACCTTCACCCCACTGCTTTACGGCGTCGCAATCGCCATGCTGCTCACCCTTCTGCTGCGCGAAACCGGCCCCAAGGGGCGTGGCCGGGATAGCGCGGCGACACCCGAACTAGCGTCCGGCTAATCTTAACTTTGGAGACTTCATATGTCCGCCACCGTCCTCGAACCCAAACTGACGAGCAAGCCGGCCAGGGTGCAATCGTTCCAGCCGGGGTTGTGGAACAAGGAGATCAATGTCCGCAACTTTATCGTCAACAACTACACCCCTTACTACGGCGACAGCTCGTTCCTCGCCGGACCGACGGAGCGGACGCTCGGCATCTGGAAGAGGCTCACCGATCTGTTCGTCGAAGAGCGCAAAAAAGGGGTCCTCGACGTTTCGCAGATTCCGAGCTCGATCACCGCCCACGAGGCCGGCTACATTGACCGGGATCAAGAGCTGATTGTCGGGCTTCAAACCGATGCGCCGCTCAAGCGCGCAATCATGCCCAACGGCGGCCTTAGAATGGTGACCGGAGGACTTGAGGCATATGGTTTCAAGCCCGACCCGCTGATCAGCGAGATATTCACCAAGTACCGCAAGACGCACAATGCCGGCGTGTTCGATGCCTATACGGCCGATGTCCGCCGTTGCCGCAAATCACACATCTTGACGGGATTGCCGGACGCTTATGGACGGGGGAGGATCATTGGCGACTATCGGCGGGTTGCACTTTATGGCGTCGACCGGCTGATCAAGGAAAAGCATGCCGAGAAGGAGGCTCTGGATCATACATGGTCGAGTGACGAGACCATCCGCGACCGGGAAGAGCTGGCCGAGCAGATCCGCGCCCTGGGCGAGCTCACGGAGATGGCGGCGAAATATGGTATCGACATTTCGGGACCTGCGCAGACCGCCAGGCAGGCGGTGCAATGGCTCTACTTTGGCTACCTTGCCGGCGTGAAGGAGCAAAATGGCGCGGCAATGTCGCTGGGCCGCGTTTCTACGTTCCTCGATCCCTATTTCGAGCGGGAGCTCGCCGCCGGGCTCATCAGCGAGGAGCAGGCGCAGGAGATCATCGATGACTTCGTGATCAAGCTGCGGATTGTCCGGTTCCTGCGCACGCCCGAATATGACGACCTTTTCGCCGGCGATCCCACTTGGGTCACCGAATCCATTGCCGGCATGGGCGACGACGGACGGCCGCTCGTGACCAAGACCAGCTTTCGCTTCCTTCAGACCCTTTACAACCTGGGGCCCGCACCGGAGCCCAACCTCACCATCTGGTATTCGCCGCAGCTCCCCGAGGGGTTTCGCAGGTTCACTGCCAAGGTCGCGATCGACACCAGCTCCATCCAGTTTGAGAATGACGAGATCATGCGCATGGCGTGGGGGGATGACGGGGCCATCGCATGCTGCGTCTCGCCCATGCAGATGGGCAAACAGATGCAGTTCTTCGGGGCAAGGGCCAATCTCGCCAAGTGCCTGTTGTACGCCATCAATGGCGGTCGGGACGAGATCTCGGGCGAGCAAGTGGCGCCTCCGACCGCGCCGGTGGAAGGCGAATTCCTCGACTTCGACGACGTGCTCGACCGCTATCAAAAGACGATGGAATGGCTTGCCGAAGTCTACGTCAGCGCGATGAACGTCATCCACTATATGCACGACAAATATGCCTATGAGCGTATCGAGATGGCGCTGCACGACTATTCGCCGCTGCGGACAATGGCTTTTGGAATCGCAGGCATGTCGGTCGTCGCGGACAGCCTGTCGGCCATCAAATATGCTAAGGTAAAGGTCATTCGCGACGACACAGGCTTGGTCGTGGATTACCAGACCGAGGGGGACTTTCCGACATTTGGGAACAACGACAACCGGGTCGACTATATGGCTGCCTGGCTGGTGAGCACCTTCATGTCCAAGCTCCGCAAGCACCCGACTTATCGGCACGCCCTGCACACCCAATCCGTACTGACGATCACCTCCAACGTGGTCTACGGCAAGGCAACCGGCAACACGCCAGACGGCAGGCGGAAGGGTGAACCGTTCGCTCCAGGGGCCAACCCCATGCACGGGCGCGACAGTCACGGAATTCAGGCGTCAGCCGCGTCGGTCGCCAAGATCCCGTATCGCGACGCCCAGGACGGCATCTCGCTGACAACCAGCTTGGTTCCGACTGGCCTTGGCCGGACCGAAAAGGATCGTATCACCAATCTTACAGCGATCCTCGACCGCTATTTCGGCGTGACTGGCTTCCACATGAACGTCAACGTCCTCAATCGCGAAACTCTGATAGACGCCATGGACCATCCCGAAAAGTATCCCAGCCTGACAATCCGCGTGTCCGGCTATGCGGTGAACTTCATCCGTTTGACCCGCGAGCAGCAGATGGATGTGATTAACCGCACATTCCATGGAGAGTAAGATGGTCACCGAAGCAAAATTGGTCTCCCTGGAGGCCAGCTCTCCGTTCGAAATGCGGGTACATCTGGGGGAGGACCAGCCGGAGAGTGACGTCCGAAGTGCGCTCAAGACCGGCGACATGGGCTTTCTCCACAGCTTCACGACGGGTTCTGCCGTAGATGGTCCGGGCATTCGCCTCGTGGCATGGACCACAGCGTGCATGTTCCGCTGCCAATACTGCCACAATCCCGACACCTGGACCTTGACCAACGGCATACCCGTCACGCTCCAGCAGTCCGTCATGGAGGTGCAAAAATATGCTTCCGGCCTCAAGGCGATGAATGGCGGCTTTACGCTCTCGGGGGGCGAGCCACTGATGCAAGACCGCTTCGCCGCGCGATTGTTCGCTGCCGTCAAGGCCATGGGGGTTCATACGGCGATCGAGACAAATGGCTGTTTCGGCGAGCGATTATCCGACGACGAACTTGCCACGATTGACCTCGTCATTCTCGACCTCAAGGCCTTTAGCTACGAGCAGCACAGGAAGGTGACCGGGATGGACAACGCTGCCGTTCTCGCCTTCGCGCGCCGGCTCGTAAAGCTCAATCGTCCCATGTGGATTCGCTATGTGCTCGTTCCGGGACTGACTGACGATATAAGGGAAATGAAACTTCTCGCCGCCTTCGCCGCTTCGCTTGGCACCGTTGAACGGGTCGAGGTCCTGCCTTTCCATCAGTTGGGCAAGTACAAATGGGAGCGGCTTGGCCTTAACTATAAGCTGGCCGATGCCATACCTCCCTCGGCGGAGGGAATTCGGCGTGCCGTGGGAATCTTCCGCGCAGCCGGCCTCCGGGCCGATTGAGAACTCTGCTGCGTGCCCTTTCAATGTGACTAAGGCTGACTCCGAAGCTTAGCGGCGATGCGGGCGAGAATGGATTCCTCGTCATGTGAAATCCCGTTTCCAAGGCCAAGCAGATGGGCAACCTCATTTCCAGATGCGGCAGCAACTTCGCGACATGCATCGAGAAGCCGGTTGATCCGCTCCTCACGTTCCTTCGGCGGAAGAACCGAGAAACCGTGTTTGATGACCTCTATCGAGGCGTCGAATATTGCATCGGGCGGACGTTCAACGAGCCAATCCTGGAGCCGGGCATAGGATGCCGATTCCTTTTCCACTCCGCGGTCCTCGGCGAGCCTGAGCACCGACGCGCGGTCGTCGTTCGCCACCGACCCATCAGCCCACGCGATCTCAACGAGCGGCGCCAGCAAAAAGGCAGGTGCGGTGTCCGCTCCCACACCGAGGTCGCGCACGAGCGCGAGCAGTCCCGGATTGTCAACGTGGAGCTTGTCGCGGAGGGCTAAGGAAATTTCGTCGAGCATGGCGCCTTGCCGCAGCTTTTCGATGAGCGCAGCATCATGTTTGCGAAAATAGGACTCCTCGAGAGCCCGTTCGCGGTCGCCCAGGATGCGGTCATTCGTCAAATCATTCGCTCCCACGCAAATTGGGTTGTCAGCGGGATTCTACGGCAAGTGCGTAAGTTTGGGTAATCCATGACCAGGCAAGTTGCCATAGGGAGAGACCCTGAAACGCTCCAACAGCTAAGGTAGCTTATCCGCTCGATAATCCGGGCAATCGCCCCTGACACTCGGCCGAGCTACCTCTAACCCACGCTACATGATTGTGCCGATATAGCCAGGCGGCCGGCTCTCTTATGCCAAGCACGAGGTCGAGCGCCACGACTCCTGACGCGCCGGCGTCCTGTAGGGCCCGTAAGCTTGTCGTCTCCGTATCTGCCGCAAGTTTACGGGTCCCCGCGGTCCACTCCGGGCAAAAGCCGAATGGAGACCCTCGCTTGAACCCCGCATAGTCCGCGCATGGCGCCTGTTCACATAACGCTATAGGGCAAGCGTCGAAACTGGCAGGTCGACAGCAACCACCGCCGTCGCCCCCGCGACGACCGGCAGTTGTCAAACGAATGCTGGTGAGCACCCGGCCTCGGCTATGAGCTCATTTTGCGAGATGCGCCGCGCTGGTGAGAACCCGAACGGTTACCTTCCGGGCGCCCTGCAACGTCGCCGCGTCCGGCGTTTCAACGGGGATGTTCATTTCTCCCATTGCCGACGCGCCAAGCACCCTGCCGGGCAGCACTTTGCCGCTCTGCTTCAGGTAATTGATCACTGCCTGGGCACGACGGTTGCTCAGTCGCTCGTTGGCTGCGGCGTTGCCCCGCGGATCCGCATAACCCAGGACCGAAATCACATAACCGTTAATGCCGGACGCATCGCCGGCCAGCTTGAGCAACTTCTGTCTGTCAGCGGCCGAAACGGCCGCGCTCCCGGTTGCGAAGTAGATGCTTTCTTCGGCTCGTACATCCCACCCGCCCATTTTGGAGTAGGCGCTCCTTAATTCTGCCTCGCGCCGAGCGGTCTCCTGGACACCAGCCTGTATTTGCGCAGCGGTCTTGTAGTCGCTCGCCTTGTAATCGATTTCAGTCGCAACCAGCGCGCCCGAAGAATCATCGGCCTCGATGACCACCGGCAGGCCCGGTATCAATGCGTTGACTGAAACCTCTTCCTTCTGACCGCCCAATGGCCCCGAAATCGAACGCACCCGCGCACCTGCGCCGATTGCAATCATTTGGTCGCCAGCAGGGGTTTTCACAGTCAGCTGACCGTTCTGATTTGTCACCACGATGCCCGTTACTTCACGCGTTTCAGCCGAAGCGGCCGACACGAAAACTGCGGCCGCGGTCGACGCCATGATCAGCAGGCGAAGCGCACCTTTTGCCATTCTTCATCTCCTCGAAGTCTGTCCCGCTTGCGCAGGACTCAATTGGTGCGGTGGAGTTAATCTTGCGGGTAGAAGCGGGCCATCGGGATAAACCCGTTGACCGCCTACGGACCAACCATGACCTTGCATTCCCGTAGGGAAGATCAGCAGCTTGTTACCCGTCGTGCGACACTCGATATAGCTCCGCCGGTTCGAGAGTCTGCCCGTCTCTCCCCAACCCCCGGGCAGGTCTCTCGGCCGTGCACGCCACGGCATTCCAGTGCACTCGCGATCCACGCCGTTCTACTTGTATTAAGGTGACCGCGCCTAGCTCGAATGAAGTTCGCAGCTAATTGGCTTGGCACGATGGATAAGCTCCGACAATTATTCTGGGTCGAGTGCGCCCCGAAGTGAAGGCTCATGGACAAGATTAAGGCCGCAAATGCACCGGAAATGGAGGACGGTTCCTTTTCAACGGCGGAATCCGTGCGATCCGATTTCGACCAATTGATTGCGGTCCTCGATCGACGCCTAGCCAATCTGTCGGAGGCGGATAAGGAGTTTCGGGCGCATATCGTCGACGCGAGAGATACGGCGGTGCGCGGCCTGAAACTGAGTGAGGAGCTGATGGAGGCCCTTCGATCGTCGGTTAGCAGTTAAGCACTAGCAAATAAGTATCACTGCGAAATTCGTTCTACGCTTGTGCATAGCTCATGAAGCTGGTGAGCAGTTTTTCGTTGGAACCGGCGGCTAGTACGGTAATCGACCTCGAGCTGTTCGACCAGGTCACGTAGATCGGCAGCCAAAAGTGCCGCATCGGTCATTCTAGATGACCCCCCTGCGCCGGCTTCTCGTTTGCCATTTTTGCCCATTAATCCACCCATTCAAGTATTTAACACGAGAAAGCGCTTCAATGTAACCGAGGGATAACCCTGGGGGCGTGAGGAGTGATTAAGTCCCCGTGGAATGATCATTCGCACTGCTTGCGTCAGGACTTACCCCGATGGACTCACCCTCCCCAAAGCAGGAGCAGGAAGGCGTCGCCCAAGAGGGCAGGAGACCATGATGCGCCGCGGCATTTGGACAAGCGTTGCAGTAACGGCCATTCTATTGGCTAGTCCTGTAGTCGCGGCCAAGCCGCCCTCCACCTGGGATGGTTTGACTCAGGTGAAGTCCAAGCGGTTCGACCTGGTCTACCTGCAGCCTGGTGCGGACTTCCGCAGCTACACCAAAGTGCTGATAGAGCCCACTGAGGTCGCGTTTCACAAGGACTGGCAACGCGATCACAATAGCAGCAGCTCCTCGCTGTCGTCGCGTGTTTCCGACCGGGACGTGCAGGAGGCAATCAGCAAGGGAGTCACGGCTTCCCACGACATATTCAACGATGCCTGGACCAAGGGCGGCTATGTCGTGGTCGACGCGCCTGGCCCCGAAGTTTTACGGATAAAGACCGGCGTTCTCCAAATTAGGGTTAGCGCGCCTGACCAGATGTCGGCGGGGCGAAGCTACAGCTTTGCTCGGGAGGCGGGCTCTGCAACTCTGTTCGTAGAGGTCAGGGATTCATTGAGCGGTGCGCTCCTCGGTCGAGCGGTCGATCAGCAGCTCGCAGGCGACAATCTCAATGCGTGGCGCACCAGATCGAGCAATCGAGCGGATTTCCGCGAACTGGTCGAAGACTGGGCCACCGCCAGCGTTCGCGGCATGGCAGAGCTAAAATCGCTATCGCCAGTTCAACCTTGATAATAGCAACGGAGAAGATCTCATGTCCGGACGCAAGTTGGCGATTTCAGCTGGAGCGTTGGTTTTTCTGCTCATCGCAGCAGCCAGCCTCTATCGATTGCTGGTCGGATTTCCGATTACTATCGGCGGCCTTCAGGTCGGACAAACCGTCAGCCTTCTTGTGTTCGTCTCCTGCGCCGCGCTCAGCGTGATACTCTTCAAAAGCGTCAACATGGAAAACCGCATGTAAGTGCCGAACCATCCGGCTGGCACTGGGGCGAACCCTGATAGCCGCTCCTCAGGAAGGCGCTAGAATGTTCAGCTGACCTCGGCCTGCATCGCCATTGAACCATGCAGCGCTCGTGTAGCTCCAATCGAATGCAACCCAAGGCATCGACATGATAGACAATATTGACCCCAAGCGCTCCGTCGGATCGATCTTCGACATCCTGCTGCCGCTTTTTCTGGTGGCCCTACTGATCGCCTTGTGCGTCCAGCTGCTTTTGCCCTTCGTCGGGCTGCTGGTTTGGACCATCATCCTCGCCATTTGCTTTAAGCCGCTACATGAAAGGCTCGTCGTGAAGCGCAAAATGAGCTCGCGACGATCGGCAGTTTTAATCGGGCTCGTCCTTTCGGCGCTGGTTTTGGTGCCTACCGCGATCGCTGCGTCGAGCGCCGCCCGCTCGGTCCCGGAATTGATTGCCACGATCCAAAGCGGAGAGCGGCCGGTACCGCCGGCACCTGCGCGACTGAAGGAGCTCCCCGTCGTGGGCGAGCGTGCTCATGTAGCCTGGACTCAGGCGTCGACAGACTTGCCAGCTTTCACCAAGAAATATGGGACACAGATCGCCGCTTTCACCAAGACCCTGCTGGGTATGGCGGCGGGATTATTCACGGCGGTGCTGGCTCTCGTCCTGGCGATCATCTTCGCTTCGATTTGCCTCGCTTATGCTATCCCGCTGCGTGCATATCTTGCCAGGGTTTTCGCTCGGATCACGGGCACTGCCCAAAGCGCCGAGCATTACATGGATCTGATTTCGGCCACGGTCCGGTCGGTGGCCAACGGGGTCATTGGTGTGGCCTTCGTGCAGGCATTGCTGGTGGGCATTGGATTTTTCGCGATTGGCATGCCGGGCGCCGGGCTGCTGTCTTTGTTGGCGATGGCATTTGGCGTCGTGCAGGTGCCCGTCATCCTTATCACGCTGCCCGCGATCCTTTACGCCTTCGCTGTAAAGTCCACGACCATAGCGGTCATCTTCACGATTTGGTCCCTGGTTGCAGGGCTCAGTGACGCATTCCTGAAGCCCATGATGATCGGGCACGGGCTGGAAGTGCCAATGCCCGTCATTCTGCTCGGCGTCATTGGGGGCGTCATGGCCTTTGGTCTGGTCGGCCTGTTCATCGGCGCCGTCGTGCTTGCCGTCGGCTACGTCCTGTTCGGCGAATGGGTGGGCGCGCCCACACCAACCGTTGAAGAGGTTGAAACGGCGCCTGGCGCGGCATCGCTTCAGGCAGCGGAATAGGCCTAGTCATCACTCGTGGCGCCGCCGAATGCTCCGATCAGCCGTGCGACCATTACGGCGAGAAATAGCTGCCCGCCGATTACCTCAAAGGTTGCGACACCGCGGGCGAGGTCGGAACGCGGCAAAAAGTCGCCATAACCCAGCGTCGCGAGCGTGACGAAGCTGTAGTAGACGGTTGTTGCGTCGGTTACGGGATCCGGGCCGGACAGGCTTCCGGGCCACTGCTGCTCGATCGACCAATAGATCTGACCAAAAAATAGCCCTGCGAGCAAATAGGTGCTCAAGGCGGCATAGATGGTTTCGCTATTGACGCTCTTGGCACCCACGGCGAAACGCATCGCGCCAACTGCAGCGAGCAAACCGACCAGGCCGTAGAACCCCGCGATCCACGCGGGGGCGATTCCTATGTCCGAATACTCCGATGCAAACCGAACGCCTACGAGGAGAAGGATAGCAGCGACGAACACTCCCCTGGTCCGCTGCGTCGCATTGGGCACCACCGCCGCGAGAAGGCAGGCTCCGAGAAATGACTTCATTAGAGTCTGGGGCAGGCCGATTGTGGTCGCAACTGGAATTGCCACGAGCATTAGTAGCAAGGCGTAAAATAGGATCGCATACCGCCTTCCAGAATACCCCTGCCAGAAGGCGGAATCTCGAACTGGACGCACATGCTCGATGGCAATCATCTGGTAATACCGCCAATGCCCAATTAGTCCTGAATTGGGGAATGGGTTGTCGTCATGAACCCTCGCCGCGCAATTGGGGAAACTGCTTACTAAGGGATGTTCCCTAGTCGTTTTGCGGAATCCCCCAATACACCTCTCCCTCGCCCGCCACATACTAGCCTCTGCAAAAGGCGGAGGAGAGAAAGCGATGCAGGGTGGAGGATTGACCGAGTGGCTGTCCAACCTGTCCATTGTCGCCATTGGATTTGGAACGCTGGCGCTGATGCTGGGCTCGGCGTTGGCAGGGCTACTTGTTCGCCGGCGCCAAATCCGTCGAGCTCCTTCGATCGACGATCAATCCGATCAATCGGTGGCGCAGGAGAGCTATTTGCTCGGCGGAGTGCTCGGTCTGCTCGGACTGTTGCTGGCCTTCAGCTTTGGCATGGTACTCAATCGCTATGAACTTCGCCGTGAGCTTGTCATTCTGGAGGCGAACGCCATTGGCACTGCTTATTTGCGTACCCAGCTCCTCGATGAGCCTCATCGTTCGCGCCTCAGCAGGCTGCTGGTCGCCTATACGGACAATCGGGTCAAATTGGCGTCGGATGATCACGAAGGCAGCATTTACCTCGCTACCAATGACCGGCTGCTGACAGAAATTTGGGCAGCGGTCAGGGCGGCGCGGGAATCGGCGCTTGCCCACGGCATGACAACCGCTTTGCTGATGACCTTCAATGAGGTGATCGACCTCGACACGGAGCGGAAGATCGCGTGGCAATTGCGCGTACCCTCCGAGATCCTGCTCTTACTGCTGGCTTACCTTAGCGTGACGGCGGCGGTGATCGGTCACGCGACCGACGGTCCGCGCGGCAGGCGGGCCGCCTTAGTTTTGTTCCTGCTGATCGCACTGTCGATCAGCGTGATCACGGACATCAACCGGCCTACCGCGGGCCGTTCGCGGGAATCGCAAGAAGCAATGATCATACTGCTGCGCTCCCTGACAGCCCAATCACCAGACATTTTCGATCAGTTCGTGGCCTCGCCAACCGATGGTGTGGGGAAAGAGCCAACATGAGCGCGTGCCCAAAGACATCGCCTGGCTTGCTCATGCAGTTGACGACAGCTTCGTGTTGTCTGTTGCTGGCGAGCGGCTGTGTCCAAGGTCCCAACTACCAGAAACCGTCGGTGGAAGTGCCGTCGTCTTACCGATTTAGCGATCGGCCTACGGGGATCGGACAACAGCCAGAGTGGTGGAAAGCATATGGCGACCCCTATTTGAACATGCTCGTACTCGAGGGGCTCGAGAAAAACCGAGACCTTAGGATTGCCACCGCACGGGTCGACGAGTTCGCCGCGATCCTGGCCGGCACCAGGTCGCAGGCCCATCCGCAAATCGGTTATAGCCTGAGTGGCAACCGGTCGCGGGCAAGTGAACAAAAAATCCCTGACCTGGTCGACCCCATGAGCACTACCTACGGCACCCTCCTGTCGGCCAGTTGGGAATTCGATTTGTGGGGCCGCATTCGACGCGAAACCGAGGCGGCGCGCGCCAATTTACTAGCGACCGAGGAAGCCCGCCGCGGAGTGACCCTGACCCTTATTTCTTCGGTGCTTGCGAGTTATGTGACGCTTCTCGATCTCGACGGACAGTTGCGAGTGGCTCTGGCCACCGCTGAGACGCGCAGGCGCTCGGTGGAGCTGTTCGAAATTAGGCTGGCCGCCGGTTGGGTGTCGGAATTCGAGATGTCCCAGGTGAGGGCAGAATATGAATCCGCGCGGCAGCAAATTCCTGGCATCAGACAGGCCATCGCAACTCAGGAGCATGCGCTGTCGGTGCTGGTGGGGCGGAACCCGGGAGCGATCGCTCGATCGGGCGAACCGGACCAACTGCATACGCCGGTAATCCCGCCGGGGCTTCCTTCCGAGCTCTTGTTGCGCCGGCCGGACATCCTCCAGGCGGAACAGCAACTAATTGCTTCGAATGCATTGATCGGCGCGGCGCGTGCCCTGTTCTTCCCGCGGATCAGCCTGACGGGGTTGCTCGGGCTTGCTAGCGGATCGCTCGGCAATCTTTTTAGCGGGTCGGCGAGAACCTGGTCTTTCACCGGCGATGTCGTTGGGCCGATCTACACGGGCGGCGGCTTAAACGCTGCGGTCGACCAGGCCGAGGCCCGCCGAGACCAATCGCTCGCCAACTATGAGCTCGTCATCCAAAACGCGTTCCGTGACGTCGAGGATTCCCTGGCCGATTTGCGCAATAGTGCCGAACTGCGTGAGACATTGAAACGCCGAGTGGCAACCCTTCGGCGTGCGGTCGAACTGGCCAACGAGCGCTATGAAAACGGATATTCAGATTATCTGGAAGTGTTGGACACGGAACGCAGCATGTTCGCCGCTGAATTGCAGCTGGCGTCGGCGCGCGGCGATTATCAACGCGCGCTGGTAAATCTCTATCGCGCGCTCGGCGGCGACTGGATCTCCGTTCCGCCGACATCCTCTACATCGGCGCAAGCAGGGGCAGCAAGTCAATGAACGACACCTCACGGGCTGTGGCCGCCCAGCCGGTTGCCACCGAAATTGATGTTGGAACCGCCGCGCCGCCATCCAGCCCGATGCGCAAGGTCATCCTGATCGCGCTTGGGCTGTTACTCATTCTGTTCGTCTATCATGTCCTGTCAGACCGCTTCACGCCTTACACGTCGCAAGCTCGAGTGGAGGCATTTCTGACGCAAGTCGCTCCCGAGGTCACTGGGGACGTCGTTGAAGTCGGGGTCAAGGACAATGGCGCGGTCAGGAAGGGCCAGTTGCTCTTCCAAATCGACCCCGAACCTTACGAGCTCGCGGTACGATCAGCAGAGGCCAACCTGTCGGTCGCACTACAGGCGGCGGACGTCTCGGTTGCCGACGTCGCAGCGGCCAGGGCGCAGATCATCAAGCAACGGGCCGATCTGTCCGCAAGCCAGCAGCTGGGAGGGATTGTGACCGGGCTGGTCAGCAAGCGCGCCCTGCCGGAAACTCAAGGCATTCGCGCTCATGCGGACACCGCGAAATCGAGCGCGGACCTGACACGAGCCCAGGCGGATCTGCGAAAGGCGGTGGCCAATCTGGGTGAGCCGGGGCTGCGCAACCCAAAAGTTCGCCAGGCACTAGCCGCGCTCGAACAGGCGCGACTCGATTTGCGGAACACGGAAGTTCGGGCGCCCGCCGATGGGACCGTCACCAATCTGCGACTTGCCGCCGGCCAATATGTTGGCCCGGGCCAGCCGCTGCTCAGCTTCCTGGAGCGCGGGCCGCGGTGGATTTCCGCGGACATGCGCGAAAATCAGCTGGGCAATGTGAGACCGGGGCAGAATGTGACAGTCGCGCTGGACATCAAACCGGGCAAGCTGTTCCGCGGCCAGGTCCACAGCGTTGGATGGGGCGTCAGCCAGGGGGACGAAGCCCCGACCGGACAACTTTCCACAATGCCCGCCGATCAGGGATGGCTGCGCGATCCTCAACGCTTCCCGGTGCGTATTCTGATCATGCCCGACGAAGCAAGGGAAGCGGGCATCGACGTGGGTCGCAGCGGGGCCCAGGCGAATGTCATCATTTTCACCGAGGATCGCTCCGTCCTCAATCCAATCGGCAGGATCTGGATCAAGACGATCGCACTGCTGAGCTACCTGCAATAGCCATGGCAGTCGCCGTACCGTCGAACCTGTCGCGTACTGTGCAAGCAGCGACGCTTCATTTTGCGCTTCGGTTCGGATTCGGGACGACGGCGGCATTCGTCACTTGCGAGTGGATGGGCTGGCAGCCTTCTGCACTCGCACCAGTGTTGACCGGCGTGCTGCTGGCCAATCTTCCGGCGTCGCCCCCGCCCAAAGTAGGACTTGCGCTGGTCATCGTAATGGGGATTTCGGCATGGACGTCATTCTTCTTGACGACATTGCTGAATCAGAGCCCGACCGTCCTGTTTATTGCCATCGGACTGATCATGTTCCTGGCTTTTGCCGGACTCGCGCAAGCCAAGGCACAGCTTCCGTTAACTCTGCTGTTGATGTGCATCTCAGTAGTGCCAGTGGTGACGCTCACGGTGTCTGAATATGCAGGCGTCCTCCCGGGACTCCTGGTCCGCTCAATGGCCCTTGCGGTAATCTTTACCTGGATAGCTTTTGCAATCTGGCCGCTGCCCTCGCCTAAAAGCCCCGATCCACCCGCTGCCCCCAGTGAATCCCCAATCAGGAGCGCGGCCCTCGGCACCACCATCGTCCTTCCGCTCATGCTCATCTACATGCTGTTCGGGCTGACCGATGCGATCCCAGTTTTATTGACCACTGTCCTGCTTGTGGCCAAGATGGAAGAGGAGCGATCAGCGGCCAGTGGCTGGGCCAAGCTGATCGGAAATTTCCTTGGCGGCTTTGTCGCCGTCGGCGCCTTCTACCTGCTAGCTGTCGCGCCCTCGCTGATGTCGCTCGCGCTGATCACTTTCATCATCGGTATCGGCTTTGCGTTGCAGATTGCCAAAGGCGGGGTCAGAGGCGGCAACGCCCTGCTCGCTTACAACGCAACGATGGTCATATTTGGCTTAGCGTTGCTAAAGGGCCCGGCGAATTCGGGCACCTGGGGCGCACGCGTCGTGCAGTTTGCAATCGCCTGCACCTTCGCAGTTGGAATGATGCGTCTGTTCTGGCCGAGCGCGAAACCTAGTGCGGCACTTCGTGGTCAGGACATGCCTGCCTAGGGGTTTGCCATAGGTCACACTCGATCAACGACGCTTTAAGCGGGGCTATCGAAGCCAAAATCAAGCCTGGGAGGATCGGCATGAGCGCTGGAAGCTTTTACCTTTCCGCGATCGCCATTGCGGCGTTTTTAAACCCCGCGGAAGCCTTCGCCGGGAACTGCAATATCGAGAGCACGCGGGCTCCCGGCGAATGGAAATTTGTCAAGGTCTATGATGCCGACAACGGCGAGATGGTCCTGAGGCAGGTGGTCAGCGGAGGCGATCTCCATGAGGTGGTAGTCAGCGGCGAGCGTGTACGAGTGGATTGGAAACTGCCCGGCGATATTGACTACCGAACCGGGACGGTGGCGCTCTGCAAGGGCGGAAACAAC
>JBJMUK010000285.1:0-12035 GCA_045811225.1 Sphingomicrobium sp.
TGCACGAACCCGCGCACGAAGCCGATCATGGCTCCCCCGCCGAGCAGCAGGATCACGAAGATGTCGAGTGCGCTCATGGGATTTCGGCTACCCGTGTCGCAAGCGCCGCGCCAGCCCTAACGGCCCAGGATGTGATCGACCAGCGATCGGAGGTTGCTGATCTCGACCGTACGGATGCCTTCCGCGGCCTTGGCACCCTTGGGGACCCATGCCTGTTCGAAGCCCAGCTTGGCGGCCTCCTTCAGCCGCAAGCCGGAATGTGCAACCGGCCGCACCTCACCCGACAATGCGATTTCGCCCAGGATGATGCTGTCACTCGGAACCGGCCGCTCCGACAAAGCGGATACCAAGGCTGCAGCCACGGCGAGATCGGCGGCCGGGTCGGACAGTCGATATCCTCCTGCGACATTGAGATAGACCTCCGACGTCGCGAAGCTCAGGCCGCAGCGCGCTTCAAGCACAGCCAGCACCATCGCCAGGCGGCCGCTATCCCAGCCAACGGCCGCTCGCCGGGGGGTTGCTCCACTGGCAAGCCGGACCGTCAGCGCCTGGATCTCGACGAGTACGGGCCGGCTGCCCTCGATGGCCGGAAACACACTGGTGCCGCTAACCGGCTCTCCGCGCTGAGTCAGGAACAGGACGGACGGGTTCGCGACCTCGGTCAGACCCGCGCCCTCCATTGCGAAGACGCCAATCTCATCAGTGCCGCCGAACCGGTTCTTCATCGCGCGCAGGATTCGAAACTGGTGGCTGCGCTCGCCTTCGAAGCTGAGCACCGTATCCACCATGTGCTCGAGCACCCGGGGACCGGCGATACTCCCGTCCTTGGTGACATGGCCGACGAGGATCAACGCAGTCCCGCGCTCCTTCGCGAAACGGACCAGCTCCTGGGCGGAAGCGCGCACCTGGCTGACTGTCCCGGGTGCACCTTCGATCAGATCCGAGTGCATGGTCTGAATGGAATCAATGATCAGCAGCGCGGGCCGCTCGCCCTCACCGACCGTTGTCAGGATATCACGCACCGATGTTGCCGCCGCGAGCCGCACGGGCGCCTTCCCGAGGCCCAACCGCACGGCCCGAAGCCGCACTTGCTCGGCCGACTCCTCACCGGAGATGTAGATCACCTGCTCGCCGCGGCTGGCCAGCTTTGCGGCGGCCTGCAGAAGCAGTGTCGATTTGCCGATGCCGGGGTCGCCGCCGACGAGCATTGCGGAACCGGCGACAATGCCCCCGCCAATCGCCCGATCGAACTCCGCGATGCCGCTTGCCATGCGGTCCGGCAGAGCGGCCGGGCTGTCCAGCCCAACGAGTTGGATCGTCCTGCCGCCGCCCTGCAGATTATGCTTCGCCGCGAAGATGCTGGACACTTCGGCGCTCTCCTGCACCAGGGTGTTCCACTCGGCACAATCGGGACACTGGCCCTGCCAGCGAGAACTAATCGAACCGCAGGCTTGGCAGGTATAACGGGACTTGGGCTTGGCCATGCCCCCGGTCTAAAGGCTGTGTCATGGAGCGCAACAGGCGCCCGTGTGGCGGGTTGTGCAACCATCCAGCAGGAGGTCACAAATGCCTTACGCCACGGCCCGCGATGGTACGCATATCTACTACAAGGACTGGGGAGCCGGTCGGCCGGTGGTGCTCGTTCACGGCTGGCCGCTGAGCAGCGACACCTTCGACGATGCCGCACTCGCGCTCGCCGACAACGGCTTCCGCGCCATCTTCCACGATCGCCGGGGCTTCGGACGCTCCGATCAGCCGTGGGACGGATATGATTATGATACATTTGCGGATGACGTCACCGCGGTCCTGGAAGACACGGGCGTGTCCGAGCCAGTCGCGATGGCTGGATTCTCGATGGGAGGAGGCGAGGTCGCCCGGTTCATCAGCCGCAATCCCGCACATGTAGACAAGGCCGTGTTGATCGGCTCCGTCGTCCCCTTCCTGTTGCAGACCCAGGACCATCCGGAGGGCGCGCCCAAGTCCGTGTTCGATGGCATGGTTGATGGGATCTCGAAGGACCGAGCCGACTTCTTCCGAAGCTTCTTCAAGAGCTTCTACGGCGTGGGCCTTGTAAAACATCCGGTCAGCGACGCGCTTCTGGACGATTCATGGAGGCAGGCGATGATGGCTGGGCTGAAACCCACGATCGACTGCGTACGGGCATTTTCGGAAACGGACTTCCGCGGCGATCTAGCCAACTTCACGATGCCGACATTGGTTATCCACGGTGATGAGGACGCCACCGTTCCCATAGATCTGACCGCGCGAGCAGTGGCCAAGGCAGTGCCCCACGCGAAACTGATCGAATATGACGGCGGACCTCACGGCATCTTCGCCACGCACAAGGATCGGCTGATCGCCGACCTGCTGGAATTCCTGCGTTGAATGCGTTGCGATAGCGCAGGAGCCTGTCTAGGGCGCTCGGCGTGAGCTTCCTCCCCGAACCGCTCAGAATTCCGGCATTCCGCGCTTATTGGCTGTCGCGGCTGAGCACGACCATTGCCCAGCTGGCCATGGTGATCGTCATCGGCTGGCAGGTGTACGACATCGCCCGCGACCCGAACGGCCTCAACATGGGACTGAAGCAGGCGTCGCTTCAGCTCGGCCTCATCGGCGTGGTGCAGTTCGTGCCACTGCTGCTCCTGACCCTCGTAACCGGCTGGACGGCGGACCGCGTGGACCGCCGCTGGATTGCGCGTGCAGCGGTTGGTCTGGAACTCTGCTGCGCCTTGAGCCTTGCCCTGCTCTCCTGGTCAGGAACGACCACCCTCCTCGCGCTCTACACCGTCGCTGCACTGCTCGGCGTTGCCCGAGCGTTTGCCGGCCCAGCCCTAGGCGCGCTTGCACCGAACCTCGTCCCTCGCGAACTGCTTCCCAAGG
The DNA here is from genome assembly GCA_045811225.1 of Sphingomicrobium sp. Taxonomy (GTDB): domain Bacteria; phylum Pseudomonadota; class Alphaproteobacteria; order Sphingomonadales; family Sphingomonadaceae; genus Sphingomicrobium. Next base: position 2,881 of record JBJMUK010000285.1, read on the forward strand.
CAATCGCTCTATCGTCCATATCCTGGCAGAGCGGCGCAATCGTCGGTCCGGCGGTCGGCGGCTATCTTTATGCGGTGTCCCCCGCCGCGCCCTACATCGGCAGCGCGATCCTGTTCGCAGTCGCACTTGTCGGGCTGATGACGATCCCGCCGGTTGCAAGGCCTGCGCTGGACCGAAGCGTCAACCCGTGGAAGCAAATGGTGGAGGGCCTCCACTACGTGCGCCGCAACCGCCTCGTGCTTGGCGCCATCAGCCTCGACCTGTTCGCGGTGCTGCTTGGCGGAGCAACCGCGATGCTGCCCGTATTCGCCCGCGACGTGCTTCACGCCGGCCCGGAAGGCCTCGGCCACCTACGGGCCGCTCCGGCCATCGGAGCGACGCTTACCGCGATTTTCTTCGCTTTCCGGCCGCTCAAAACGAACGTCGGTACCAAGATGCTGCTTGCCGTCGCCGTGTTCGGTGTCGCGACGGTCGTGTTCGGACTTTCCCGCTCCATGCCCGTCTCGCTGGCCTGCCTGGCCCTGCTTGGCGCCGCGGACATGTTCTCCGTCTACGTGCGCCAGTCGCTGATCCAGCTTTACACGCCTGACGAAATGCGCGGCCGCGTCGGCGCGGTCTCATCCTTGTTCATTTCCGCGTCTAACGAGCTCGGCGAAGCCGAGTCCGGCTTCCTTGGTGCGCTAATAGGTCCGGTCACGGCAGTCATCGCTGGCGGCGTTGGAGCAATTGCAGTGGTTGGAATTTGGGCATGGGTGTTTCCGGAGCTACGGCTTGCAAGAAGCTTTGATCCGCCCGATGATAAAGCCGAGTCATCAAGTAGAGTACATTCACTCGACACGAAGGAGAGCATCCCATGAAGGCATCCTCGATTCTCGATACCGTCGGCAATACGCCGCACATCCGCATCAACCGCCTGTTCGGTGATGCCGAAGTCTGGATCAAATCCGAGCGGTCGAACCCGGGCGGTTCGATCAAGGATCGGATCGGCCTGGCGATGGTCGAAGATGCCGAACGTTCCGGGGCGCTGAAGCCGGGTGGAACGATCGTTGAGCCGACCTCCGGCAACACCGGCATCGGCCTCGCGATGGTTGCAGCGGTAAAGGGCTACAAGCTGATCCTGGTGATGCCGGAAAGCATGAGCATCGAGCGCCGCCGTCTCATGCTGGCCTATGGCGCGAAGTTCGACCTTACGCCCCGCGAAAAGGGCATGAAGGGCGCGATCGAGCGCGCCAAGGAGATTGTGGCGGAGACCGATGGTGCCTGGATGCCGCAGCAGTTCGACAATCCCGCCAACATCGACGTGCACGTCCGCACGACGGCGGAAGAAATCCTGCGCGACTTCGCCGACTCCCCCATCGATATCTTGATCACCGGCGTTGGCACCGGAGGCCACATCACCGCAGCCGGCCGCGTGCTCAAGAAGGCGTGGCCGGGCCTGCAGGTGTTCGCGGTCGAACCAACCTTGTCCGCGGTGATCAGCGGCGGCCAGCCTGGCCCGCACCCAATCCAGGGCATCGGCGCCGGCTTCATTCCAAGCAATCTCGACACGTCCGTTCTCGACGGCACCATCCAGGTGGAGCCGAACGATGCCAAGGAGATGGCGCGCCGCTCCGCACGTGAGGAAGGTATTCTGGTCGGCATCAGCTCCGGCGCGACGCTCGCCGCAGTCAAGCAGAAGCTCGCCGAAGTTGGCGCTGGGAAGCGGGTCTTGGGGTTCAACTATGACACTGGCGAGCGGTACCTCTCAGTGCCTGAATTCCTGCCAGAACAGGAAGGATAAACAGGGGGTTAACCCTGCTCCTTGAGGGCGTCTTATCCCCGAGGGGTTAATCCCACACCGGGCGTTGCTCAATCCAGCGTGGGGCTGGCTTGAGTCCGGTGAGGATACATGCGCAGATCACGTTTCGCGAAGGCTGTTGAGTCCGGAGAGCGCGTGCGCGAAAGGGCGTCAATCAAAGAGGCGCTCTGGTTCGACATAACCGCACCGGACAATCCAGCGGATGATGCCCTCTCGGATTGGCGTGGCACGACTTTCGACCATACCGGAATCCTGATGGCTGCCACGCATCTGATGGTGCTGGCGGCATATTTCGCCCTCCATCCCAACCCTTTCGGGGCCAGCGTGTTTGCAGGTCCGATCCTGCCTGCAGCCGTCGCTTTGGGTCTGGACGCCCTGGCAATCGCTGGATTGCACTACAGGCATCGCCTCGACCTTTCTCCCCACGTGGTCGTCCGGGGCCTGTGCCTTTATCTTTTAGCGACCAGCTTCCTCTGGCTCCTGTTCGGCATTCTCGCCAGCTATGCTTCCGCGGAGACGGGCGAAAGCACGGCGGCCGCAATCATTGGGGCGAGCATGGCTGTCGCGGCGGTGATCGCCGTCAATTCGCCTCCGCTCGCGCTCGTAAACCTGACCGGGGCCGTTGCGGCAGCCACCATCTTCGCAGACACGCCGCTTGTCGCTGCGCGCATGGCAGGCGTTTCGGTAGTCCTTTTCGTCTACAGCGTAGCTGGTGCGCGGACGATTATCGTCGCCGGACGCCGGCGGCAGAAACTCGACCATGAGGCGCGCAAGGCGCTGCGCTTCGTAGACGAATTCGAAAACAGCGGCCGCGGCTGGTTCTGGGAAACCAATGGCGAAGGTACGCTGTCTTACGTCTCACAGCAGCTGGCCGACGACTTTCAATGCCAGCCCATGCAATTGCTGGGCCGGCAGTTCACCGACCTGCTCTCTGTCGACAAGAACGCCGGCGACGGCGTCGGGGAGCAGAGCAAGACGCTTGGTTTTCACCTGTCGGCGCGATTCCCCTTCTCGGACGTCGTTGTGCGCCCAGCCAGCGAGCAGGACGTTCATTGGTCCCTTTCGGGCAATCCGATTTTCGACGAACGCGGCCGTTTCCTCGGGTTCCGCGGCATTGGTACTGACCTGACCGAGCAGCGGCGGTCGGAACAGGAAATCAGCCGCCTCGCACGATTCGACTCGCTTACCGGTCTGCCGAACCGCGCGCTGATGCGGCAGACCCTCGACGAAGCGCTGCGCAACGCTGCCCGCCGACAAAAGGGTTGCGCGCTGTTCCTGATCGATCTCGATCGGTTCAAGAACGTCAACGACACGCTCGGACATCCGATCGGTGACGCCTTGCTGCGCGAAGTGGCGAAGCGCCTCAAATCGGTGCTCGGTGACCATGGCCAGGTCGGCCGTTTGGGAGGCGACGAATTCGAAGCGGTGCTGCCCGGCGTTGTCGACGTGGGGCTTCTGGAATCCCTCGCCCGGACGTTGATCGATCACGTCTCGCGGCCGTACATGATCGAAGGGCACCGGGTCAGCATTGGGGCTTCAGTCGGCGTTTCCATCGGCGATCCGGGTCGCTCCTGTGCCGATAGTCTGGTCCGGAACGCGGACCTTGCCCTCTATGCTGCCAAGGGGGCCGGCCGGGGCCAGCACCGATTCTACGAAGCGTCGATGCATAGCGAGGCCAGTGACCGCCAGGTGCTTGAGAATGACCTTCGCCAGGCCATCGAGCGGAACGAACTGTGGGTCGCCTACCAGCCCATCGTTCGAGCAGCGAGCGAGGAGATTTCCGGGTTCGAGGCACTCGTCCGCTGGAATCACCCGGTGCGCGGCGCGATTTCGCCAGACAAATTCATTCCGATCGCCGAGGAGTGCGGGCTCATCCGCAAGGTGGGGCAATGGGTTCTCAAGACCGCGCTGACTGAGGCAGCCACCTGGCCGGAGAACGTATGCGTCGCGGTCAATCTCTCGCCGATCCAATTCAACGATCCAGGCATTATCGAGACAATCGCCACGCTGATCCAGGAAACCGGCATTCGCGCCCAGCAGGTGGAGCTGGAAATCACCGAGGGCGTCTTCCTGTCGGAGGGCGCGTCGACGGACGAGACCTTCGCCAAGCTCAAGGCGCTTGGCGTGCGGCTTGCTCTCGACGATTTCGGGACCGGTTACAGTTCCCTCGGCTACCTGAAGAAGGCGCCATTCGATAAGATCAAGATCGATCAGAGCTTCGTTCGCGGCGCTTCGTCCAAGACCAATCGAAACAGTGCCATCATTCGCGCCATCGTCACGCTGGCCGAAACGCTGGGCATGGACACTACGGCCGAGGGCGTCGAAACCCACGACGATCTCAACCTCATCCGCGAACTCGGGTGCAGCCAGATCCAGGGCTACATCTTCGGGCGACCAATGCCCGCGAATGAGGCTCGGGAACTCGCGAACAGCACTAGCGTGGAAGCCGACGGCTTCCAGTGCATCCGCGAACCGCGCCAGCGCTTGATGCGTCGGGCACTCGCGAATCTCGGCGGAAAGACCTGCGAGATCCGGCTACGCAACATCTCGGTCCACGGCGCACTGGTCGAATCGCCTGAGCCCGTCACCCCGGAGATGATGCTGACCGTCGACATCGTTGGCGTCGGCCCCGTCCTCGGCACCGTTCGCTGGGCCCAGCGCGGAAAGTTCGGCCTTCAGTTCAGCGAGGAATTCGACCTTGGCCGACTCGCGCCCAAGAAAGATCGTGGGCAGCAGGACATGGTCATGTTGACCCCTTGGTACGTCGAAAAAAAGCTGGCCGTCTAAGGCACAGCGAGCCCGCACGGTTGGATTTCGGGCACGTTCCACCCATATTCAGGCGGTAGGCGACAAAGCGCCCATCCGCCCCTATAGGGGGCTCCTCATCAAAGAGCGCGGGACCCCCGAATGTTGACGACCGATCCGTTCGACGATGACAAGCTGCGCGAGGAGTGCGGCATCTTCGGTATCTGGGGTGCGGATAACGCAGCCAGCTTCGCCGCCTTGGGCCTTCATGCATTGCAGCACCGTGGGCAGGAAGCCGCCGGCATCACCAGCTTCGACGGCCACAATTTCCACTCGCATCGGGCCATGGGCCATGTCGCTGGAAACTTCGACAAGGACGAGGTCATGCGGGCGCTGAGCGGGCGCACCTCGATCGGCCATGTGCGTTACTCAACTACGGGGGAGACGGCGATCCGCAACGTCCAGCCGCTATTCGCGGACATGGCCCAGGGCGGCTTCGCGGTTGCGCACAACGGCAATCTCTCCAACGCGATGAAGCTTCGGCGCACGCTGAACCGTCGCGGCTCGATCTTCCAGTCCACCAGCGACACCGAAGTAATCATCCACCTGGTGGCGACGTCAGGCCACGGCAACTCCCTGGAGCGCCTGACCGACGCTCTCCGGCAAGTCGAAGGTGCTTACTCGCTGCTCGTCCTCACAGAGGAAGGGCTGATCGCCTGCCGTGATCCGCTCGGCATCCGGCCCCTCGTCATGGGCAAGCTTAACGAAGCGACGATCTTCGCTTCGGAAACCGTTGCGCTCGACGTGATCGGCGCGACCTACATCCGCGACGTTGAGCCCGGCGAGCTTGTCGTGGTGAATGAAACGGGCATCCGCTCGTTCCGGCCGTTCGGCACAGTGCCGGCTCGGCCCTGCATTTTCGAGCATGTCTATTTCTCCCGCCCCGATTCGGTGGCCGAGGGCAAGTCGGTCTACGAAGTTCGGAAGAACATCGGCGCAGAGCTTGCTCGCGAAGCGGGTATCGAAGCCGATTACATCGTTCCGGTGCCCGACAGCGGCGTTCCCGCGGCGATCGGCTACAGCCAGGAATCGGGCATTCCGTTCGAGCTTGGAATCATCCGCTCGCACTACGTCGGGCGGACCTTCATCCAGCCCAGCGACGGCATTCGGCACCTCGGCGTGAAGCTGAAGCACAATGCCAACTCCGCTCTGGTTCACGGCAAGCGAATCATCCTGATTGATGATTCCATCGTGCGCGGCACGACCAGCGTGAAGATCGTGCAGATGATGCGCGACGCCGGTGCCCGCGAAGTCCACATGCGGATCGCCTCGCCCCCGACGCGGCACAGCTGCTTCTATGGCGTCGATACGCCTGAGCGCGCGAAGCTTCTTGCAGCACAGATGAGCGTCGAGGCGATGGCGGACTATATCAATGCGGACAGCCTTGCCTTCGTCTCAATCGACGGGCTCTATCGTGCCTTGGGCACCGGCCGTGATCCTGTGCAGCCGCAGCGCTGCGACGCGTGCTTCACCGGCGATTATCCGACGGCGCTGACGGACCTGACAGAGAAAGAAGGGGCAATGCCCCTGTCGCTGGTCGCCAGCCGCTAATCCGCCACACCGATGACTGATACTCCGAAGCCCTTCGCAGGCAAGCTTGCACTCGTCACCGGCGCCAGCCGCGGAATCGGCGCCGCCACCGCCGAAGCGCTCGCCGCCGCCGGCGCCCCTGTCATTCTTGTCGCACGGACGACCAGCTCGCTCGAGGGCGTGGAAGACAGGATCCACCAAGCCGGCGGAAGCGCCACGATCGCGCCGATGGACCTTGTCGACGGCGAATCCATCGCCAAGCTTGCAACCGCAATCGCGGGTCGCTGGGAAGCACTCGACATCCTGGTGCTCAACGCGGCGATGCTCGGATCTCTCACGCCCGTCGAGCATATCGACCCGAAAGAATATACGCGTCTTCTGGGCCTAAATTTACTCGCTAATCAGTCACTGGTCGCCCACTTCGATCCCCTGCTCCGCAAGGCGGAGCGGGCGGAAGTGGTTGCTGTGACATCTTCTGTCGGCGCGAAGGCACGCGCGTTCTGGGGCGCTTATGGATCGTCCAAGGCTGCGCTCGAGACATTGCTCGGCGCCTATGCCGACGAGACCGCCCATACCAAGCGGCTGCGGGTCCATATCGTAGACCCCGGCGCCACTCGGACGCGCATGCGGCAGCTCGCATTTCCCGGTGAGGAGCCGGACAGCGTGAAGCCGCCCGAAGTTGTTGCCAACGCTATCGTGGAACGCTTGATGAGCGATGCTCCGTCCGGCGAGAAGGTCCGGGTCGAAGTCTAGGACTTGGTCAGCGTCGCCTGGGCCACGTCGATGGCGCCACCCCGGAAGCCGCCCTCGCAATACATCAGGTAGTAACGCCACAGCCGGTGGAACTCGTTGCTGAAGCTGGCGAGTGCCTTGCCCTCCACCGCAGAGTCGTAGCGCGTGCGCCAGATTTTCAGCGTTTCCGCATAGTCCAATCGGAAGCTCTCGCTGCGATCGCGCCAGGATAGGCCCTGTTCCGCCGCGAGGTCCGCGAACTGGGGCTCATTGAGCAACATACCGCCCGGGAAAATGTAGGTTTGAATGAAGTCTGCGTTCGCGGCGTAATGATCGAACAGTTCTGGCCGGATCGATATGAATTGCAAGGCCGCGGACCCGCCCGGCTTCAGGTTGCGAGCGATGCAGTTAAGGTAGGTGCCCCACCACCGCTCCCCCACGGCTTCGACCATCTCGACCGAGGCAATTGCGTCGAACTGCTCGTTCGTGTCGCGATAATCCTGAAGGCGGATCTCGATGCGGTCGGATAGTCCCTGCTGGGCGATCTTTCCCTCGGCCCAAGCCTTCTGCTCAGTCGACAAGGTCAGCCCGACGACCTGCGCCCCCCGCTTCGCGGCTTCGATTGCAAGCGAACCCCAGCCGCAGCCGATCTCCAGCAGACGGTCGCCCGGCTTCAGGTTGAGGCGGTCGAGCAGCGCCTGGATCTTGTTCAGCTGGGCCGTCGCAAGATCGCTTCCGGCGTCCGCCCAAAGCGCCGATGAATAGGTCATCGTCGGGTCCAGCCAGGCCGCATAGAAGTCGTTGCCGAGGTCGTAGTGCGCCGCAATATTGTCCTTCGCCTTGCCCGGAGCATTGTCGCGCAGCCGATGAGCGAGCGCGTTCACCCAGCGAAACGGCCCCTTGGCCCGGGCCGTATCGCCCAAGGCGGCAGCGTTCGCGCTGAACAGTTCGAACAGGACCACCGGGTCCGGGCTGGACCATTCGCCGAGCGCCCAAGCCTTGTACCAACCGACGGAGCCCGAGGTTGCTAGCCGAACCAGCCCCATCCAGCTGTTCAAGTGAACGACCGCGGCGGGCCCGGGTGCATTGAAACCGACGGTGCGACTGCTGCCGTCAGGAAGCGTCGACTGGATTCCGCCGATCTTCAGCTTGCGATCGAGCTGATCGACGATGCGGCCGAACGCAGGCGCAGCCAAGCGTGCAAGGATTCCGCCGCCGGTTGCGAACCCGCGGTCCGCGCGCACCAGATGCTCGCCACGTCCACCCATCTCGGTCCCGGAATTATTCCTTCGTCGATCGGGTGTCGAGCGGGATCAGGAAATGCGACCGACCGAAGCCTCGGCCATCGTAGCGCTGGTCCCCAAGAAAGGCCTGTCCGCGCTCCACGACTACGATGGGCATTCGGGACCAGCTGTAAAATCCGCGGATGTGTCGATCTTCCCGCATTGCACGTTCGAGGCGCGGATCATCCAGGCCCAGAGGTCTGCTCTCGGTTTCGATCCGCAGCCCGTGCCGAAAGTCGTAGCTGCCATAACCATAGCGGTCGGCGCTTCGCCACGCGACGGTTCGCCTCCAGAATGCAAATGGCGGCGGGCTTGGCACGACGAGGGTCGCCTCGATCCCCCTGCTTCGAAGCACGCGCCTCGTGGCCTCTTCGACTCGCGTACTCTCGCCGAGGTTCAGCCCGATATAGGCCAGCATCAGCAGGCCCGCGATCTGCGCTGGACGCCCGGCATTCGGCACTCCTGAGGCCCAGCGCCGTCCCGACCAGATCACGGCGGGGATCATCAGCAGCCAATAGACCCAGTCGATGATGAAAATGGCATTCCCGGAATACCAGCGCCAACTGGCGGGCGAGAAGATGGCGATGGCGTAAGTGGTCAGCCAATCCAGGAACGGGTGAGTCAGCACCGCGAGCAACGCGACCACGAACAAGGCGCCGGGCCGAAACGGTAGAGCATCCTCCTTGCCCGGCCGGTAGCGGTTCACGAGCCAAAGAATAGCGACGATGCCCAGCGCCAGGATCGGCCAGCCGAACACCGCGTGGGTCGGCCCGCGATGGAAGGCGATCCCTTCGACGGGCAAGATCAGTGGCGCGAATACATCGATATCCGGCGCATTGGCGCCCAGAAGGCAGGCCGCCATCGCAAAGCGTGACCGGCGCTTCACCCCCATCTGGCCGATCAGCGCGCCGGCCAGTGTGTGCGTGATATTGTCCAAGACCGACTAGAGCTTGTGCGGCTGCTTTTCGACCATCCAGCTTTGGCCCTTGGAAACGAGGGCCTGGAGG
>JBJMUK010000286.1:0-9237 GCA_045811225.1 Sphingomicrobium sp.
GATCGGCTCCGCAATGAGGCCAACCGCATCGAGCGCCGGCTCCACGAGCGCGCCCGCGGCGGGCTCAATCCGTACGAGATGCGCGACATCGAGGTCAGGATCGCGCGGCTCGAACAGCAGGTCCAATACGCCGTCGCCTATGGTTATGGCCGCAACGGCTATGGATACGGCGATCGCGACGGCCGCCATGGCGACCGCGACCGCGACCGCGACGGTCGCTGGGACCGCGACGACGACTAGGTTCGCTTAGTGTGCGTACAGGAGGGCGCTCCGGAGCAATCCGGGGCGCCCTTTTCTTCAGTCTGGAAGCTTTCCGACTGCGTCCATCCAGCGCTTCACGACATTCGCATTCTCTTCGGTTCGGATGCGTTTGAGGCTGGAGGTATCGATCCACGCCTCATGCATGCTCTCGGCGGCATAGTGATGGCGCGGCCGGAACCGCTCGGGCTCGTCGAACGACGCCACGGTCAGGTCCATCTTGTCGCTGTCGGGAAATTCGAAGCCGAGCGAGGTGCCGCACACACTACAGAATGGCCGACGCGCGATCGGCGACGAGACGTAGTAGTCGGGCTCCCGCTCCCACGTCACCGCTGCTTTCTCGATCCCCACGAACGCGATGGAGATACTTCCGGTCGCACGTTGGCACATACGGCAATGGCAAAGATACGCGTCGTCGCTGTCGACCGTGGCCGTGAACCGGATACGCCCGCATGCGCATCCGCCGGGCATCGTCTCGCTCATTGAGCAGGAAGGCCGGCAGGTGTCGGCGGCATCGACACATGCTCGTTCACGATCTTCCAGCTGCCGTCCTTCTGTCGCTGGAACACGTCGGTGAAGCGGGCGCTCACCGTCGGCCGGGCAGCTCCGGAAGCTACGGTGAAAGTCTCGATCCCGGAACTGATGAAGGAATCGCCACCGATCAGCTGAATGTGCCGGTCTATGACCTTGTAGTCCGCTGGCTGCATGCTCACGAAGGTCTGCGCCCAGCCACTTTGCACCTTGCGGTCGGCGCTGGGGTTCGGTGCGGCGGCATCGATCATCACCGCCTTGTCGGCATATTGCGCCATGATCGCCTTGGGGTCGCCCTTGGTGAAGTTGGCCTCAGCCTGCTCGGCGATGCGAGTTGCCTGGGCCTCAGTCACGGGCGGCGCGCCGCTCGGTGCCTTTTGGCAGCCGGCGGTCAGCAGAGCGGCGGAAATCAGCAACAAACGCATGGTCTCTCTCCCTGTTTGGGAGAGGCTAGACCCTAGGCGGCCTTCTGCAAATGCTTGCGGCCAAGCAATTCGGCAATCTGCACGGCGTTCAGCGCAGCGCCCTTGCGGAGATTGTCGGACACGCACCACAGTGAAAGGCCATTCTCCACGGTCGAATCGTCGCGAACGCGGCTGATATAGGTGGCATATTCGCCCACGCTTTCGATCGGCGTGACGTAGCCTCCGTCCTCGTGCTTATCGACGAGCATGATGCCCGGGGATTCGCGCAGGATTTCCTGCGCCTTCTCGGCCGATATCTCGTTCTCGAACTCGATGTTCACGGCTTCCGAGTGGCCCACAAACACCGGCACGCGGACGCAGGTCGCGGTGAGCTTGATCTTTGGATCGAGGATCTTCTTCGTCTCGACCACCATCTTCCACTCTTCCTTCGTGGAGCCGTCGTCCAGGAAGCTGTCGATGTGCGGGATGACGTTGAAGGCGATCTGCTTGGTGAACTTTTTCGGCTCGTTCGTATCACCCACGAAGATGTTGCGCGATTGCTCGAACAGCTCGTCCATGCCTTCCTTGCCGGCGCCGGAGACGGACTGATAGGTGGCCACGACAACCCGCTTGATCGTCGCGGCGTCATGCAGCGGCTTCAGCGCCACGACGAGCTGCGCGGTCGAGCAGTTCGGATTGGCGATGATGTTCTTGCGTGAATAGAGGTTGATCGCTTCGGGGTTCACTTCCGGCACGATGAGTGGAACGTCCGGGTCCATGCGATAAAGCGAGCTGTTGTCGATGACCGTGCAGCCGGCTGCAGCGAAGCGCGGCGCGTGGATCTTGGTTGCGTCGGAGCCGATCGCGAACAGGGCCATGTCCCATCCGGCAGGATCGAAATGCTCGATGTTCTGGACCTTGAGCTTGCGCTCCGTGTCGCCGAAATCGATGATGTCGCCGGTCGACCGGGCAGATGCCAGGACGGCGATATCGTCGAGCGGAAATTGGCGCTCGGCAAGGATGTTCAGCATCTCGCGGCCGACATTGCCTGTCGCACCAGCCACGACCACACGGTAGCCCATATATACTCCTTTGAAGTCGTTGCCCCTATGGAGAGGGGCCGAAAAAGTCCAGTGTTTTGGGATCCCAAACGGCCTGCGGCCGACAAAGAAAAGGCGGGGACTTGCCCCGCCTCAACTTCAGCCTGCGATGCGGGAGCTTAGCCCTTCGCGTCGGCCTCTGCCTTGGCGGCTTCGCGTCGCGGGTCGCGACGCTCAGCAATTCGCGCCGATTTACCGGTGCGGCCACGCAGATAGTAAAGCTTTGCACGACGGACGGCGCCGCGACGCACGACCTCGATCGAGTCCACCGCCGGCGAGTAAAGCGGAAACACGCGTTCGACACCTTCGCCGAAGCTGATCTTGCGAACAGTGAAGCTGGAACCGATGCCCTTGTTCGACCGCGCGATGCACACGCCTTCGAAATTCTGGACACGGGAGCGGTCGCCTTCGACGACCTTCACGCCGACACGCAATGTGTCGCCGGGACGGAATTCGGGTACCGCACGAGTGGCGGTGAGTGCTTCGATCGCTTCGCGTTCGAGCGTCTCGATCAGGTTCATTTCTTTCGACCTTCGTTTTCTCGCCGCGCGCCAGAGGGCGGTGCCTGCGATGCGCCCCCGTGGCGCTCGATCAGGTCCGGCCGCCTTAGCCGTGTATCTTCAATCGACCGCTCGGCACGCCAAGCAGCGATCTTCGCATGATCCCCCGACCGCAGCACTTCGGGGATCGTGCGCCCTTCCCATGTGACTGGTCGGGTATAATGCGGATATTCGAGAAGCCCCGCTTCGAAGCTCTCTTCCTCACCGCTGGAGGCCGCGCCCATTACCCCGGGCAACAGGCGAACGCAAGCATCCAGCAGCACGATCGCGCCGACCTCTCCGCCCGAGAGGACATAGTCGCCGATCGACACCGCTTCGACGTCCCGCGCCTCGAAGATCCGTTCGTCGAATCCCTCGAACCGCCCGCACAGGACGATTGCACCCTGCCCCGCCGCCAGTTGGCGCACCCGTTGCTGGGTCAATGGCTTGCCCCTTGGGCTCATGGCCAGCATCGGACGCCGGACAAGATCACGCTCGGCGACATGATCTAGCGCTGCCGCAAGCACGTCTGCCCGAAGCACCATTCCTGCTCCACCACCGGCCGGCGTGTCATCGACGCTGCGATGCTTATCGGTGGCAAAGTCGCGGATGTTGAACGTGTCGAGCGTCCAAGTCCCCTGCTCGAGGGCGCGCCCGGCGAGACTGAACGCAAGCGGCCCCGGGAACATCTCAGGATAAAGGGTCAGGATCGAAGCATGGAAGGTCACGGAAATCGGCTAGTCCGGAACTGCGGCCTCTACAATCCATTGGGCCTCGCATGGACGAACCACTCGATTGCCTGGTGATCGGCGGCGGACCGGCGGGTCTGACTGCCGCAATCTATCTCGCACGCTTCCACCTGGACATCCTCGTCGTCGATGCGGGGAAGAGCCGCGCATCATGGATACCGTGCACGCGCAATCACGCCGGCTTCCCGGATGGCATCAGCGGGCAGGAACTGCTCGAACGAATGCGAACGCAGGCGCAGAAGTACGGCGCCAAGATCACGCAGGACCGGGTCACCAAGCTGGAACGCGACGACGCGGAAGGGTTGTTCACTGCAACCTGGGGATCAGGCTGCGTCCAGGCGCGATCGGTGCTGATCGCGACGGGTGTGACCAATCGGAGGCCTTCGATGGACGAGGAGTTGCACGATGAGGCCCTGGCCCGCGGCCTCATCCGTTATTGCCCGATCTGCGACGGCTTCGAAGTAACCGACAAGAAGGTCGGCGTGATCGGCAGCGACAGCCACGGGGTCGCCGAGGCGGTCTTCATCCGCAACTTCACGGCGGACGTGACGCTGATCGCGCCCGATTCGGCGCTGCGCCTAAGCGATGCCGACCGCGATAGGCTCCAGGAGGCAGGCATCAGGACAGTCGACGGCCCTGCCGAGGGTGTAGCCATGGATCAGGAATGGATCGTCGTCGATACGGCGGAAGGCCATTATACTTTCGACAGCGTTTATCCGGCGCTTGGATCGGACACCCACACACAATTGGCCGAAATGGTTGGAGCGGACCTCAGCGGCGATTCATGCGTGAAAGTCGACAGCCACCAGCGGACCAGTGTTCCCGGCCTCTATGCGGCGGGCGATGTCGTGCTCGGCCTCGACCAGATCAGTCACGCCATGGGCGAGGGTGGCGTTGCGGCCACCACGATCCGGAACGACCTCGCCAAGGCGCGGCCCCTGCTTCGGGAGCCAGTGGAGGTCTAAGCCAGGAAATCCGGGTCCAGGACGATCTTGCCGTCCGCAAGATCGGCAATGCCGCCGCGGAAGGGTATGAGTGAGCGGCGTCCCTCGGCCAGCTCTACTTCCAGCAGATCCCCCGCCCCGAAGTTCTCCACCTCCACGACGGTGCCTACGCTCGCGCCTTCGAGGTCGAAGCAGGGCAAGCCGATCAGATCGGAGTGATAATATTCGCCCTCGTTCAGGGCGGGCAAAGCTTCGCGTTCGATTTCGACCAGTGATCCGCGCAATGCTTCCGCGGCGGACCGGTCACTGACGCCTTCGAAGCGCGCGACGGCAGTCTTGCCGCCGTCACGAACGTCGATCAGCCGTCGCGGTGTGCCCCCGACCAGCAGGGTCTTGTGCCCTCGCAAATTCTCAGCGGCATCGGTGAAGAGCTTAAGCCGAAGCTCGCCCCGCACCCCATGGGCGCCGGCGACCGCAGCGAGCGCAACGCGGCGCTCACTTCCGCCCGCCGGCGACCCCATGATTACTCGGCCTTTTCAGCCGCGCCTTCGGCGGGCTCACTCGTTGATTCACCGTCGGCCGAACCTTCGGCAGCCTCAGGCGAGTCTGCGGTCGGCGGGGTGACGTCGTCGGAGCCTTCAGCCGGCTCCGGCGTGGATTCACCCTCATCGGCGGGAGCTTGGGCGGCCGGAGCTTCCTCAGCAGCAGCTTCCACCGGTGCAGCGACCTCGGCCGGTGCCTCCTCAGCAGCGGCAGTCTCTTCGACTGGGGTCTCCTCGACGGCGGTCTCTTCAGCAGGCGCAGCTTCTTCAGCCGGAGCCTCTTCAACTGCCGGTGCAGCAGCCGCAGCAGCAGCGGCTTCTTCAGCTTCGGCAAGCTTCGTTGCGCGCTCTTCAGCACGTTCCTTGGCCTTCTCGCCCGGCAGCGCCTTGTTCGGGTTGTTGCGAGCAGCGCGCTCCTTGATACCCGCGGCATCCAGGAAGCGGAGAACGCGATCCGACGGCTGGGCGCCGACAGAAAGCCAGTGCGTGATGCGCTCACCGTCGAGCTTCACGCGCTCCGGCGAATCCTTCGCCAGCAGCGGGTTGTAGGTGCCGACCTTCTCGATGAAGCGGCCGTCGCGGGGGGCGCGGCTGTCGGCAACGACGATGCGGTAATAAGGCCGCTTCTTGGCGCCGCCACGTGCAAGACGAATCGAAAGTGCCATTTAGTTATTCCTTTCAGTATGTTCGATTATTTTTTCGAGAATTTGTCGAAACCCGGGGGCATGTTGAATGGGCTGCCTCCGCCAAGGCCGGGCAGTCCCCCAGGGGGAAGCGCTCCGGGAGCCATTCCGCCAAGCGCCCCTTCCAGGCCACCCTTGCCGAACATGGCCGCTAGCTTGCCTAGGCCGCCCATCTTCTTCAGGCGCTTCATCACGGTTTCCATCTCCTGGTGCATTTTCAGGAGCTTGTTGATTTCCTGGACCGTGGTGCCGCTGCCCTTGGCAATGCGGATCTTTCGCTTGGCGTTGATGACATCGGGGCGCGCGCGCTCTTTTGCCGTCATCGACGAAAGCATGGCTTCCATGTGGATAAGCGCCTTGCTGTCCTGCGCCTTGTCCATCGCCCCCTTCATGCCCTTCATGCCCGGCATCATGGAGGCCAGTGCACCAAGGCCGCCCATGCGCTGCATCTGCTGCAGCTGGGAGCGAAGGTCATCCAGGTCGAACTTGCCCTTGGCCATCTTGGCCGCGAGCTTTTCAGCCTCGTCGGCCTGGATGGTCTCGGCGGCACGCTCGACCAGGCTGACCACGTCGCCCATGCCGAGGATTCGCCCAGCAACACGCTGCGGGTGGAACGGCTCGATCGCGTCGAGACCCTCGCCCACGCCGGCGAACTTGATGGGCTTGCCGGTGACCGCGCGCATCGACAGCGCAGCACCACCGCGAGCGTCCCCGTCCATGCGGGTGAGAACGACGCCGGTAAGATCGACTTCGCCTGCGAAGCCCTTGGCGACGTTGACGGCATCTTGGCCGGTCAGGCTGTCGACCACCAACAAGGTTTCGACCGGGTTGGAAGCCGACGCGACCGCCTTCATCTCGCCCATCAGCGCATCGTCGACGTGCAGACGCCCGGCAGTATCCAGAAGGACGATGTCATAGCCCTGGAGCCGGGCCGACTGGACCGCACGCTTGGCGATATCCACTGGCAGCTGCCCAGCGACGATCGGGAGAGTATCGACGTTCGCCTGACGACCGAGGACTGCAAGCTGTTCCTGCGCCGCGGGACGAGCAACGTCGAGCGACGCCATCAGGACCCTCTTGCGGTCCTTTTCCGAAAGCCGCTTCGCGAGCTTGGCCGTGGTCGTCGTCTTGCCCGAGCCCTGCAGGCCGACCATCATCACCACCGCCGGCGGCGTGACGTCAATCCTCAGCTCGGCAGTCTCGGACCCGAGCATCTCGACGAGGGCATCGTGGACATATTTGACGACCATTTGGCCGGGCGTGACCGACCGGAGGACTTCCTGCCCGACCGCACGTTCGGTGACGTGATCGACAAAGTCGCGCGCGACCGGAAGCGCAACGTCGGCCTCCAACAGGGCAACGCGAACTTCGCGCATCGCACTGCGCACGTCCGCCTCGCTGAGCGCACCGCGCCCGCGAAGCTTGTCAAATACGCCGCCGAGCCGATCGCTCAGACTGTCGAACATTCCATTCTCCCGCGATCTTCAGTTGCGCAAAACGAAAACGCGCCGGCGGGCGAAACCTCGCCGGCCAGCGTGCACCCGTGGGCACTGAACATCGATTTGTGTCGAAAACGACGGGCAGCGCTTAGCCGTATCCGCGGCCGAGTTCAACCTTCGGTAGGTTTCGGCCCCCGTGGTTTTCCTCCGCCGCCGGGACGTCCGCCACCGCCGGGCCTTCCGCCGCCCGGACGGCCACCCCCGCCCGGACGGTCTCCCCTTGGGCGATCACGTCCACCCGGAGCACGCCCACGCGGGTCGCGGCTGCGGTCGAAGCCCCGGTTTGGGATCGGACTTGCGGAACGTTGCGGCGCGTTGCTGGTCGGAGCGACGGAATACCCCTCCTTCAGCAGCTTGGTGAAAGCGGCACGGACGCTGGTCGACAGCGCCGCCTGCAGCTCCTTGGGCAAATCCGCGAAGGTTGTGTTGGGGTGCAGAGACTGAATGTCGCGCAGCAAAGTGTTTGGGATGCCTTTCGACGCAGTCTTGAGCGCACCGATGGCGTCAACCACCGCGGCGAAGAGGATGTCCTGCATGATGTCGGTCGCGGCTCTGGTCATGGTAACGTAACTCTCTGAAGGTCTATTCGTGGCAACGGCCGCGTGTGGACTATTCCACTGCTGCTCCCTAAGTGCGCGAGCAAGCATGAAGCGGCAATTCCACAAGATGCACGGCCTCGGCAATGACTTCGTTATCGTCGATGCGCGGGAGCAGCCTTTCGAGGTGTCGCCGCAGCTTGCCCGCGCGATCGCGGATCGCCGCACGGGGGTTGGCTTCGATCAGCTGATCATTCTTGAACCCTCGACCGAAGCCGAATTGCGGATGCGGATCTGGAACAGCGACGGTAGCGAGGTCGAAAGTTGCGGCAACGCCTCCCGCTGCGTCGTGGCGCTGACCGGCGCTACACGCATTGAGACCAGCGGTGGACTAATCGAGGGCGGCGGCGGCGATGAGGTCGAAGTTGGCATTGCCCAGCCGCGCTTCGGCTGGGACGAAATCCCCCTCGCCTACCCGATGGACACCTCCGCACTGCCGATGGCGTGGGACGATCTTTCCGCGCCGGTCGCACTTAACGTTGGCAACCCCCACGTGGTTTTCTTCGTCAATGATCTGGGGACCGTGGACCTCGAGGCAATTGGCCCGACAATCGAGACGGACGCAGCATTTCCTGACCGGATCAACGTGAATGTCGCGAGCGTGGGCAAGAACGGCATTGCGCTCAGGACCTGGGAACGCGGCGCAGGCGCGACGCTGGCGTGCGGCACGGGCGCCTGCGCAACTGCAGTGGCCGCGATCGTAAGCAAGCGCGCACAATCCCCCGTGCGCGTAACGATGCCGGGCGGGTCGCTGACCATAAGCTGGGCTCCGGGTGAGACGATCCGGATGCGGGGGCCGGCCACGCATGTATTCACGGGCGAGCTGGATCTCGAGGCGCTCACATGAGCGTTGAGGCGATAACGCTCGGCTGCCGCCTGAACTTCGCCGAGAGTGAAACGATCAACCGAATGGCGCCGGCGGGCGAACAGTGGATCGTCGTCAACAGTTGCGCGGTCACCGGCGAGGCGGTGCGGCAGACCCGCCAGGCAATCCGCCGTGCCAAGCGCGCCCGTCCGGATGCCCGCATGCTGGTGACCGGCTGCGCGGTGCAGCTCGACCCTGAGTCATTCGCTGCCATGCCCGAGGTTGATCGGGTAGTCGGAAATGCCGAAAAATTGCGGGCGCCGTTCGCGTCCGCCGAAGCTCCTGTTTCTGACGTCATGACCGCAGAAGCGCCGCCGATCGCCGCCGGGTTTCAGTCACGCGTGCGCAGCTTCGTGGCCGTACAGACCGGCTGTGATCACCGTTGCACATTCTGCTCCATCTGGCAGGCGCGCGGGCCGAGCCGTTCGCTGCCGTTCGAAGCGATCCGCAATGCGGTGGCGCAAGAAATCGAGCGCGGGGCGCGGGAAATCGCGCTGACGGGCGTGGACATCACCAGCTACGAAGGC
>JBJMUK010000287.1:0-3417 GCA_045811225.1 Sphingomicrobium sp.
CCCGCTGCCCGACGGCAACGCGCTACTGACGATGGTCGACGTCACGGACTCCAGCAGGATCGAGGCTGCCTTGCGAGAACGTGCAACGGCGCTGGAACAGGCTGACCGGGTAAAAACCGACTTCGTCGCCAACATGAGCTACGAGCTGCGAACTCCGCTGACCTCCATCGGCGGCTTCGCGGAGATGCTGGCGGGCGGCTACGGCGGGGAGCTCACGCCGACTGCCGAGGATTATGTGAAAGCGATCCTGGACAGCGTTGCGCGGCTGTCACGCCTCGTCGACGACGTCCTCGATCTCACGACCGGCGAAGCGCGCGGAGTGCCGATGGAGCGCGAGCGGGTGGACATGGGCGGACTGTGCCGTGCAGCCATCGAGACTGCGACTGAGCGAGCGGAAGAGAAGTCGCAGAAGCTGAAGTGCGTGATCGAGCCGAGCACCGGCTTCGTCGTCGGCGACGCCCGGCGCCTCCGCGAATCCATCGAGCACGTCCTGTACAACGCTGTGGCCTACACCGACCGCAAGGGCCGGATTGAGCTGCATGCGGAGGGAGACGAGGAGCAGGTGCGCGTCCGGATCAAGGACAATGGCTCCGGCATTTCGTCGGAGGACCTTCCGATGGTCTTTGACCGCTTCCATCGCGTTGCTGAAGCAGGGGTCAGCGGTGAAGCCGCACTGGGCCTCGGTTTGCCACTGACCAGGCAATTTATCGAAGCCCATGGCGGAACGGTCGATCTAGAGTCCGAAGAAGGCACTGGAACCACGGTCACCCTGACGCTTCCGAGAACCAAGCGGTGATCCTGGAAAGCGAGGAAGATACGCGTGCGTTCGGCGCGGCCATCGCCGCCGTCTCGAAGGCAGGTGACGTGATCACGCTGTCCGGAGAACTTGGCGCTGGAAAGACGGCGCTGGCGCGTGGCTTCCTCGCCGCCCTTGGTCATTCCGATGAGGTCCCTAGTCCGACCTTCGCGATCGTACAGCCCTACGAGGGGCTGCGGCCCCCGGTCTGGCACGTCGACCTATATCGAATCGAGCACGTGTCGGAGATGGAGGAGCTCGGGTTGGACTCGGCCACGGACGCAGTGCTGCTGGTCGAGTGGCCGCAGCGTGCCGGTCTGGGTTACTGGCCCGAGGCACTTTCGCTTCACCTTGATTTTGCTGCCGGGGGCGCTCGATCCTTGACAGCGCAGGTCCCCCCGGCATGGGAGGGGAGATGGCCTCCCCGATGATTCCGCCGCCGCACGCGCCCGCATTCCTGGAAGCGCATGGGTGGGGTGGCGCCCGGATTGAGCCGCTGGCCGGCGACGCAAGCTTCCGACGCTACTTCCGGGTCATCGCCGAAGACCGTCGGGCAGTGCTGATGGACGCACCGCCACCGCATGAGGATCCACGCCCTTTCATTGCCGTGGCACAGTGGTTGTCCGGTGTCGGCCTCAGCGCACCCGAAATCCTGGCTAAGGACCTCGAGCGGGGCCTGCTGCTGATCGACGATTTTGGCGACTGCCGTCTGCGCGAAACAGTCGACAGCGCCCCGGAGCGGGAGCGGGAGCTTTACGAAGCCGCTACTGACGTTCTCATCCACCTCCACGCTCACGCGCCGATGGAAGCTCTGCCTCCGCACGGCCTGGAGCAATGGCTGGACGAGCTGATGCTGTTTCCGGACTGGTATTGCAATGCGCTCGGGCTGGAGGTCGACGCCGCCGCCTATCGTCAAGTGTGGGAGACGGCGCTGAGGCCGGTCGCCGAAGATGGGCTCGGTCCCGTTACGGTCCTTCGGGACTTCCACGCCGAAAATGTGATGCTTGTCGCCGGGCGCGACGGCATCGCCCATCTCGGTTTGCTGGATTTCCAGGATGCCTTGGCTGGTCACCCGGCCTATGACCTCGCGTCCGTACTCGAAGATGCGCGCCGCGATGTGCCGCCGGAGATCGAGCAGGTGATGATCGACCGCTACGTCGCCGCCATGGGGCATCACGATGCGTTTCAGCGGGCGTATTGGCTCCTTGCGGCACAGCGGAATACAAGGATCCTCGGCGTTTTCACCCGCCTTTGGAAGCGCGACAACAAGCCCCATTACACGACCTTCCAGCCGCGCATGTGGGGCTTGCTCGAGCGGGATCTGGCGCGGCCCGAACTCACCGATGTTCGTGCCTGGTTCGACGCCAATGTGCCCACCGAGCATCGGGCAGCGGCCTGGCTGCAAGCCGCATGACCCAGCCTCAGCGCACCCTCCGGCTGCGGGCGGAAGTTGCCGCCGACGTTCCTAGCACCGCAATGGTTATGGCGGCCGGGCTGGGAACGAGGATGCGGCCGCTTACCGCGACAAAGCCCAAGCCGCTCATCCCGGTGGCAGGCAAGCCGTTGCTGGACCATGTGCTCGACCGCTTGCGCGCGGCCGGTGTCAGTCAGGTGGTCGTCAACGTTCACTACCTGCCTGACCTGCTCGAAGCGCATTTGAAGGCGGCCGCGGAAGGGCTTGGGATCAAGGTATCCGACGAAAGAGATCTGCTGCTGGAAACGGGTGGCGGGCTCGTCCAGGCGGAACCCTTGATCGATTGCGATCCATTCATTGCGGTCAACAGCGACAATCTGTGGGTTGACGGTCCTGCCGACACTCTGAAGTTGCTCGCATCGAACTGGGACAGCGAGCGCATGGATGCCCTGCTGCTGCTGGTACCGCAGGCGAGGGCCTTCAATCATCGCGGGCAGGGGGACTTCCACATGGATCGATCGGGCCGGATCCGCAGGCGGGAACGGTCCCATGTCGCGCCATTCGTCTACACTGGCATCCAGATGCTCTCCAAGCGCCTTCTCCGCGATGCGCCGGAAGGGCCTTTTTCCACGAACATCCTTTGGGACCGAGCAATAGAAGAAGGACGCTGCTTTGGCGCAGTGCACCAGGGTCTATGGTTCGACGTGGGCACGCCGGAAGCGATCCGGGAAACCGAACTCGCATTGCAGAATGTCTGATACGGGCGTCGCCGCTCCCGGCGCGCCCACCGTCTACTCCATTCCCGCGCATCGATCATTTGCGGACGCTCTTGCCGCTGGGCTCATGGCTCGGTTCGGCAAGGAGCCGGCTGGGCTCGCTCGTGGCCGCATCCTGCTTCCGAACAATCGCGCCGTGCGGGCAGTTACGGAGGCGTTCGTTCGCGCGAGCGAGTCCGGCTTGCTGCTTCCCCGGCTAGTGCCGATCGGGGATCCCGAACTTGAAGAGAGGCTTGGCGGAGCACTCGACCCGCTCGACGCTTCCGACACGGTGCCGCCAGCCATCGATCCGCTGGCGCGCCTGCTCGCGCTTGCTGAATTGCTTGCCGGGCAGGGGGAAAGCGCGGCGGAGTCGCTTCGACTTGCAGGCGATCTTGGGCGGACGCTCGATGCCTTGCGGATCGAGGAAGTGGACCCGGCTGACTTAGCCG